>JAGOCN010000202.1 GCA_017998735.1 Giesbergeria sp. | reverse complement strand
TTTGCCGTCATCTGCCTGCCGCACACGCTGGCCACGCCGCCGCCCTCGGCCCACGACTGCACCAGCCTGATCGTGTCGGTGCCGAACGAGCCCGGCGCGGTGCACGACCTGCTGATGCCGCTCAAGCGCCACGCGGTGTCCATGACGCGCTTTGAATCGCGCCCGGCCCGCACCGGCCAGTGGGAATACTATTTCTACATCGACATCGACGGCCACCCCAGCCAGCCGCATGTGGCGGCCGCGCTGGCCGAACTGCGCAGCCTGTGCGCCTTCTACAAGGTGCTGGGCACCTACCCGGTTGCGCCATGACCGGCCACACTGCCCTGGCCGGCATCCCACACAAGGCACGCCATGTTTGAACAACTCGGTCTGATCGGCTGCGGCCTGATGGGTGGCTCGTTCGCGCTGGCCATGAAGCACGCCGGCCTGGTGCGGCGGGTGGTGGGCTACAGCAAGTCGCCTTCCACCACCGAGCGGGCGCGCCAGCTGGGCGTGATCGATGTCGAGGCACCCTCGGCCCTGCTGGCCGTGGCCGGCGCCGACATCGTGCTGGTGGCCGTGCCGGTGTCTGCCACCGAAGCCACGCTGCGCTCCATCAAGCACCTGGTCACACCGCGGATGCTGGTGATGGACGTGGGCTCCACCAAGACCGACGTGGTGCAGGCAGCGCGCCAGGCGCTGCGCGACCAGGTCGGCTCCTTCATTCCGGCGCACCCCATTGCCGGGCGCGAAGTCTCCGGCGTCGAGCATGCCGACGCAGTGCTGTACAAAGGCTGCAAGGTCATTCTGACGCCCACCGAACGCACGCTCACCGTGCACCTGCAAAAGGCACACGACCTCTGGACGGCGCTGGGCTGCCATGTCACGCACATGTCGCCCGAGTCGCACGACGCGGCCTTTGCCGCTGTCAGCCACCTGCCGCACATGCTGGCGTTTTCACTGATGAACAGCATCGGAGCGCAGGCGCAGGCCGACCACTTTCTGGCGCTCGGTGGCCCCGGTTTTCGCGACTTCACCCGCATTGCCGCCAGCGAACCCAAGGTCTGGCGCGACATCTTTCTGGCCAACAGGACCGAACTGCTGGCCCAGTCCGCCCTGTTTCGCCAGGCGCTGGAGCAGCTGGAGAAAGCCCTGAAAAACGGCACCACGCAGGCCCTGGAAGACCAGCTGACGCTGGCCAGCGAAACCCGCACCCACTGGCGCATGGGCGCCGCCCGCAACAAGAAATCCCATTGAATGTTCAGCACCGCCTTTCTTGACATCCCGCCACTGCAAGGCGCCAGTGGCACGGTGCACCTGCCCGGCTCCAAAAGCATTTCCAACCGCGTGCTGCTGTTGGCCGCCCTGTGCCAGGGCGCCACCGTGGTGCACGACCTGCTGGCGTCCGACGACACCCGCGTGATGCTGGACGCGCTGCGCGCCATCGGCTGCAGCGTGGACGAAGCCGATCCGCAGGCGGTGCGCATCACCGGACTGGGCGGGCGCCTGCCAAAACCGGCGCCGCACGCTCCGCTGTCCCTGTTCCTGGGCAATGCCGGTACTGCCATGCGGCCACTGGCGGCCGCCCTGGCGCTGCTGGGCGGCGAGTACCAGCTGAGCGGCGTGCCGCGCATGCACGAGCGCCCGATTGGCGACCTGGTGGACGCGCTGCGCCAGCTGGGCTGCCGCATCGACTACCTGGGCAACGACGGCTACCCGCCGCTGCGCATTGCCCACGCCGCTGGCGCACCAGCGCTGGCGCTGGACGCGCCCATCCGCGTGCGCGGCGATGTTTCCAGCCAGTTCCTGACGGCATTGCTGATGGCGCTGCCGCTGGCGGCTGCGCAGCAGGACGTGGTGATCGAGGTGGTGGGCGAACTCATCTCGCGCCCCTACATTGCCATCACGCTGCAGCTGCTGGCGCGCTTTGGCATCACCATCAGCAACGACGGCTGGCAGCGCTTTACCGTGCCCGCTGGCAGCCGCTACCGGTCGCCGGGCAGCATCCATATCGAGTCCGATGCCTCTTCTGCTAGCTATTTCATAGCGCTTGGCGCAATCGCAGCAAGCGCTGGAGGCCAAAATGACCTGAAAATCCAGGGCGTGGGCCTCGACTCCATCCAGGGCGACATCCGTTTTGTCGAAGCCGCGCAGGCGATGGGTGCGCGCATCACCGGCAGCGCCAACAGCCTGCAGGTGGGCCGCGGCGCCTGGCCGCTCCGGGCCATTGACCTGGACTGCAACCACATCCCGGACGCCGCCATGACGCTGGCCGTGATGGCGCTGTACGCCGACGGCACCACGGTGCTGCGCAACATCGCCAGCTGGCGCGTGAAGGAAACCGACCGCCTGGCCGCCATGGCCATTGAACTGCGCAAGCTTGGCGCCACGGTGGACGAAGGCAGCGACTTTCTGCGCATCACGCCGCCCGCCGCGCCGGCCGACTGGCGCGCTGCCAGCATCCACACCTATGACGACCACCGCATTGCCATGTGCTTTTCGCTGGCTGCGTTCGGTCCGGCGCAGTTGCCGGTGCGCATCGAAGACCCGAAATGCGTGGCCAAGACCTTTCCCGATTACTTCGAGGCATTGTTTTCCGTGGCGCAAACCGCGCCCGAACACATTCCGGTGCTGTGCATTGATGGCCCCAGCGCCTCGGGCAAGGGCACCGTGGCCGCTGCCGTGGCGCGGCAGCTGGGCTATGCGTTTCTGGACTCGGGCTCGCTCTACCGCATTGCCGCCCTGGCTGCGCTGCGCGCCGGTCTGGCCATCGAGCCAGCCAATGAACCGGCCATTGCCGCCCTGGCGCGCATGCTTCCGGTGCGCTTTGACCAAGGCAGCATCTGGCTGGGGAACGACGATGTCACCCAGGCCATCCGCACCGAAGAAGCCGGCATGAATGCTTCTCGTGTGTCTGCGCTGCCTGCCGTGCGCGAAGCGCTGGTGGGCCTGCAGCACAGTTTTCGCTGCCTGCCCGGCCTGGTGGCGGATGGCCGCGACATGGGAACGGTGATCTTTCCAGAAGCGCAGCTCAAGGTTTTCATGACCGCCAGTGCCGCCTGCCGCGCCGAGCGCAGGCACAAGCAGTTGCTGGCACAGGGCATTTCCGCTAAAATAGCCGACCTTTGCGCAGACCTTGAGGCACGCGACGCCCGGGACACCCAACGGAGCGCCGCGCCACTCAGGCCTGCACAGAATGCTGTTGTTCTGGACAACTCGCAGCTGACCGCCCAGGAGTGCGTCGGCCATGTGCTTGACCTGTGGCAACAGCGCCAGCCTTTCAGCCCTGCAGCGCAGGGCTGAAAAACTTGGCAAGGGGCCACGGCCCCGAACCGCGCCATACCGCCCTTGCTGCAGTGCAGCCGAGGGAGTGTGGTTTTTGTGCTTTTCAACCGCGGCATCCGCCGCTTCTCGAACCACCACTGGCAGCCCTTGAAATTGCGGCAATCCTGTCGCAATAAATGCAAACCTGCCCGTGGCAAGGAAATACATGTCTGAATCTTTTGCCGCCCTTTTTGAAGAATCCTTGCAACGCACCGAAATGCGCCCTGGCGAAGTCATCACCGCAGAGGTGGTGCGCGTAGAGCACAACTTCGTCGTGGTCAACGCCGGCCTCAAGTCCGAAGCCTACGTGCCGCTGGAAGAATTCAAGAACGACAAGGGCGAAGTCGAAGTGCAGGTCGGAGACTTTGTCTCCGTGGCCATCGGCTCGATTGAAAACGGCTACGGCGACACGATCCTGTCGCGCGACACGGCCAAGCGCCTGGCTTCGTGGATGAGCCTGGAAAAAGCCCTGGAATCCGGCGAATTCGTCACCGGCACCACCAGCGGCAAGGTCAAGGGTGGCCTGACGGTGCTGGTCAACGGCATCCGCGCTTTCCTGCCCGGTTCGCTGATCGACACGCGCCCGGTCAAGGACCTGACGCCCTACGAAAACAAGACCCTGGAATTCAAGGTCATCAAGCTCGACCGCAAGCGCAACAACGTGGTGCTGAGCCGCCGCGCCGTGGTGGAAGCCTCCATGGGCGAAGAGCGCGCCAAGCTGATGGAAACCCTCAAGGAAGGCTCCATCGTCAATGGCGTGGTCAAGAACATCACCGAATACGGTGCCTTCGTGGACCTGGGCGGTATTGATGGCCTGCTGCACATCACCGACATGGCATGGCGCCGCGTGCGCCACCCGTCCGAGGTGGTGACCGCCGGCCAGGAAATCATGGCCAAGATCCTCAAGTTCGACACCGAAAAGAACCGTGTCTCGCTGGGTCTGAAGCAGATGGGCGACGACCCGTGGATGGGCGTGTCGCGCCGCTACCCGCAAAGCACCCGCCTGTTTGGCAAGATCACGAACATTGCCGACTACGGCGCGTTCGTCGAACTCGAGCCTGGCATTGAAGGCCTGGTGCACGTCTCCGAGATGGACTGGACAAACAAGAACATCGCACCGAGCAAGCTGGTCACGCTGGGCGACGAAGTCGAAGTCATGGTGCTGGAAATCGACGAAGACAAGCGCCGCATCAGCCTGGGCATGAAGCAGTGCAAAGCCAACCCATGGCAGGACTTTGCGCAAAACACCAAGC
>JAGOCN010000201.1 GCA_017998735.1 Giesbergeria sp. | reverse complement strand
GCGTGCAGGCTTTCGCACGCTGGTGGTGACGGTGGACATTCCCATTTCGGCCAACCGCGAAAACAATGTGCGCACCGGCTTTTCCACCCCGCTGCGCCCCAGCCTGCGCCTGGCCTGGGACGGCCTGTTGCGGCCGCGCTGGGTGGTGGGCACGTTTCTGCGCACGCTGTTGCGCCATGGCATGCCGCATTTTGAAAACTCTTTTGCCACGCGCGGCGCGCCCATCGTCTCCGGCTCGGTGCTGCGCGACTTTTCAGCGCGCGACCACCTTAGCTGGCAGCACCTGGAAGCCATTCGCCAGCGCTGGAAAGGAAACTTGGTGGTCAAAGGCCTGCTGAGCGTGCAGGACGTGCTGCTGGCGCAGCGCATGGGCGCGGACGGCGTCGTGCTGTCCAACCACGGCGGCCGCCAGCTGGACGGCGCCGTCTCGCCCATGCGCGTGCTGGAAGCCGTGGTGGCCGCTGTCGGGCCGCAGTATCCGGTGCTGATTGACGGAGGTTTTCGGCGCGGCTCGGACGTGCTCAAGGCTGTGGCCCTGGGCGCGCGCCTGGTGCTGGTCGGGCGCCCGTTCAACTACGCCGCCGCCGTGGCCGGCGAGGCCGGCGTGCTGCATGCCATAGCCCTGCTGCGCGCCGAAGTGGACCGCAACCTGGCCATGCTGGGCGCCACGCGCTGCAGTGAACTGGGGCCGGAGCATCTGCTGAGCAGGCCCGGCTGACGGATTGCCTGCCTGCTGAGCAGCAAAGAGCAGGAGAAGGGCAGAGGGGCAAAGCAAAGCGCAAATGCCAAGCACTTGCACCAACGAGCGCCAGCGCATTGCAATGCTGAAGAGACAAAAAAGCCTGCTAGAATCGCAGGCTTCGACACACAGGAGAGGTGGCAGAGTGGTCGAATGTACCTGACTCGAAATCAGGCGTGGTAGCAATATCACCGTGGGTTCGAATCCCACCCTCTCCGCCAGTATGCACAAGGGTTTGTTGCTATGAATTTAGCAGCAAACCCTTTTTGCTTTGTGTTTTGGCATTGGCTGCTCTGAAGCCGGAGCGCACAAAAAAAGGCCCCGCCATGCGGGGCTCCCTTGCACCATGCTGGCCGTGTTATCAGGCCCGTGTTGCCTTGCGCATGCGCCGCACGCCGGCCAGTGCCGCCAGTGACAAGCCCATCAAGGCCAGCGAACCTGGCTCGGGCACCTGAGCGGGAGCAGGAGGTGGAACAACAACAGGTTCCCCAAACACTTCAAATCTGGCAGAGCTCAGGTTGAAATTCATGAGCGCACCATTTGGTGTCGTCAAGTAAATGAAAAAATTTGCCAGCTGCCACGATGTCGCTGAACTTTGGCTCGGTGTTGGCGAAGGTGAAAGTCTGTTCGGCTGTTCCATTGAGACCACCAAAAGCTGTGTTTGATGGTGTGTAGCTTGAGGAGCCACGCACAAACCACCTTTCAGTTGATGCAAGCTGGTTTCGCGCACCGCTGAAATCCAGCATCAACTTAAAACGGTCGATGCTGTCGAAATCGATGGCAGAGAAATCAAAAAAGTCGCCAAAACGCTTGCAGGTAGATGCCAGTGTGGCTTTGACTGTGATGGAGTTGGCGTTGACCGTGTCGCAGCTGTTGCTGCCCTGCACGGGTCAGCGCAGCGCCCCAACACCGGTCAGGGCCAGCTTGAAGCGCACCTGCACCTCGTCGGCCACCATGGAGGTGTCGGCCCATTCGTCGGTGCCGATCTGGTAGGCCAGGCGCGGCAGCGCCAGGGTGCCGGTGGCTGTGGTGGTGGCGCCGCTTTGCGCCAGCGCCACGGGCACGGTGACTTGGCGCGCCACGCCCTTGATGGTCAGGGTGCCGGCCACCTGCAGCTGGTTCTTGGCCAACGCCTTGACACTGCTGGAGCGGAACGTGGCCTGGGGGAATCCGGTCACGTTGAACCATTCCTTCTTGGGCAGTTCGGCATCGGTTTCACGCGAACCCATGGTGGCGCTGCCGGTGTCGATGGCCAGCACGATGCTGCCGGCCTCGACTTTGGCAGGGTCGAAAGCCACCTGGGCACTGAACTTCTTGAAGTGGCCTTGGATGGGCACGCCCATCTGGCGCACGGTGAAGTCGATGCTGCTTTGCGCCGGCACGAGCTGCTGCTGCTGCTGTGGCGCCGATGCAGCCGGCTGCTGGGCAGCGACCGGCAGGGCTGCTGCCAGACAGGCTGTGGCCAGAACCAGGGCGCGGAAGGTGAAAGAAGCAGCGCGTTTGGCAGGTTGGGTAGAGGTGAAAGTGGAGTTGGTAGACAGCATGCGGGTCATGAAAGGTTGGGTGGAAAAGCAGGATCGGATGGCAAATGCGACTGCATGGCGGGTTTTTCTAGCAGGGGCTGCCGGCTTGCGCATCCGGCGCAGAGTGATGCGAAAGGGAAGAGGTTCAATGGCCCGGCGCCTTAACGCTTACCGCTTACCGGTTCACCGGCAGGCCCATGCGTGCCAGCAAGGCGTCCCGGTCCACCCAGTGGTGCTTGAGTGCTGCGGCGATGTGCAGCACCGCCAGAGCGGCCAGCGTGTAGGCGCCAAACCGGTGCCAGGGTTTGAGGGCATCGGCCAGGGCTTCGCTGGCCGGCACAAAGTCGGGCAGAGGAAACATGCCCAGAAAGACGATGGGAAAACCAGCCGCCGAGCTGTAGGCCCAGCCCAGCAGCGGAACCGCAAAAAACAGCACATACAGGACGACATGGGTGCCGTGGTGCGCCGCCCGCTGCCAGGGCGGCATGGCACGCACCATGGCGGCTGGCAGCGGCGGCGGGCGGCGCCACAGGCGCCACAGCAACCGCAGGGCGGACAGCGACAGGATGGCGATGCCGGCCCATTTGTGCCAGTTGTAGAGTTTGAGGCGCAGCGGCGAAAACGACAGCCCGCTCATGTAGAAGCCCACGCAGAAACTGGTGAGCAGCATCAGCGCCAGCAGCCAGTGCAGTGCGATGGCCGGGGTGCTGTAGCGCAGGGGCTGGGGCAGTGGAACGGGTTGGGAGGGCGGTGTCATCGGCAAGAGGCCGCCAGGCAAACAGCGGCAACAGTGAAGAAAAAAAGGGCGAAAGGTGCCAGCACGGCAGGCACTGCACTTTGGCAGAACCCTGCCTTGGGAGCCAGCAAGACAGCGCAAGTTTCCCTGGCGCTGCCGGTTTTTTTCAGGGCAGCGGCACCAGGGCGGCGTTTTTCCAGGCGTGCGCGGCGGCTTCGGCGTCGCCCCGGTGCTCGGCCAGTTCGGCCAGGTGCTGCCAGGCGCTGCGGCGCAGGCAGGGCTCCTGCAGCTGCCGGGTGGACTGCACCAGGCGCTGCTCGGCCTTGCCCCACAGCTGGCGGCGCAGGCAGGCAATGCCGGCCAGGTACTGCAGGCGCGTGTCGCGCGGGTTGGACTGGGCGGCAGCTTCGATGCGCGACAGCCACAGGGCGTCCAGGCCTTCCAGTCCGGACTCCAGGGCCCGCACCAGTTTCAGTGCGTGGTGGTCGGGCAGGGCGCCGGGGGTGCTGGCCATCAGCTCCCAGGCGGGCAGCAGCCACTGGCGCACAGTGTCTTCTTCACCGCCCAGCTGTGCCAGGCGCTGCGCAGCGGCAATCGCCAGTTCCGGCAGACCGCGCTCGGCCGGCTCCAGCGCATCCCAGGTGCTTTGCAGCTGGGCCGGGTCGCGTGCGCCGTTCAGCAGTTCCAGCGCCAGGCCGCTCAAGATGCTATGCGCTGCGCTGGCAGAAAACGCTCCGTGTTTGGCCAGCAGGCGCGCGGTTTCCAACGCTTCCTGCGCATGGCCGGCCATGCGCAGGGCCTTGAGGCGGGTGCGCAGCGCCAGGGTGCGCCGCGCGCCGCCCTGTGCCATGCTGGACAGCCGTTCCAGCGCCAGGTGCGGCTCGCGCTGGTCCAGTGCCCAGTGCGCGGCGCGCAGTTGAATGCCTTCGCGCAGCTCGCGCTCGGTCTGCGTGCCCTGCGCGGGTGCCTGTTCCAGGGCCAGCTGCAGGTGCTGGTCGCGTGCGCTGTGGTCCTGCAGCGCCTGTGAACTTTCGGCTGCCAGCAGGTGCGCCAGCGCCTGCAGCAGGCGGGCGTGCGGCAGGCTGGCCGGACCGTGCGCCAGGGATGCCTGCTGCGCCAGGGCCTCGCCTGCCACCTTGCGGGCGCGCAGAAAGCGCCCGGCCAGCAGCAGCACCACCGCTTCGGTCATGGACGCGTGCAGGGCGCGCTCGCGCTGGTGCAGGCGCCAGCGCTGCGTCTGGCGCGGCAGCGCCAGCAGCACGGCCAGTCCGCGCAGTGCCGCATAAAGGGTGACAAAGCCCAGCGCCAGCAGCACCAGCACCAGGTTCAGCGAGAGGTCAATGCGGTAGGGCGGCCAGAACAGCGTGACCGTGCCCTGGTTGTTGCCGGCAAACAGGGCGGACGCCACCGCCACGCCGAACAGGGCCAGAAGCCAGAGGGCTGAACGCATGTCTTGGGGGTTCCGGGCCGGTGTGCGGCTTCAGCGCGGCGCGGCTGCCGCCGTGGCCAGGGCGGCCAAGGTTTCATCGAGCCGGGGCAGCTCGGCGTCCTTCATGTGCACCTGGGC
>JAGOCN010000200.1 GCA_017998735.1 Giesbergeria sp. | reverse complement strand
TTTTTCAAGCACCAAATCGGCCTCCAGCGCAGGCACAGATTGCGCCAGCAGCTATTAAAAAAATAGCAATCAACCACAGTGCAGCATCGGCAGCACGGGTCTGGGTTTTGCTGCAGTCTTGCCTAGACATGCGCCCTGTTGTCCTGCCCCTCAGGCCGGATTTTCAATGTCGATGAACACATGCCTGAGGCCATGCTGCTCTGCCACCTGCGCTGCCACGGCGGGCGCACCGTAGCGCTCGGTGGCATGGTGCCCGGCGGCCAGGTAGGCCACACCCATTTCGCGGGCAATGTGCGCCTGGGGCTCCGAGATTTCCCCGGTCAGGTAGGCATCGGCACCGGCCGCAATGGCGGCTTCAAAGTACCCCTGGGCACCTCCGGTGCACCAGGCCACGCGCGCCAGCGGCCTGTCGGGGTCGGGCGCCACCAGCGTCACGGCGCGGCCCAGCACGGTGCGCACCTGCTGCGCCAGTGCGGTTGCGCCGGAGTAGGCGGCGCTGGCCAGGCAGCCCAGGTCGTGCTCGCCAAAATGCGCGTCGGCCGTCCAGCCCAGGGCCGCGCCCAGGCGGGCGTTGTTGCCCAGCTGCGGGTGCGCGTCCAGCGGCAGGTGGTAGGCAAACAGGTTGATGTCGTGCGCCAGCAGGCGCTGCAGGCGCTGCTTCATCCAGCCGGTGACGCGCCCGTCCTGCCCGCGCCAGAACAGGCCGTGGTGCACAAAAATGGCGTCCGCGCCTTCGGCAATGGCTGCATCGATCAGCGCCTGGCTGGCCGTGACACCACTGACCAGGCACTGTATGTCCGGCCGGCCTTCCACCTGCAGGCCGTTCGGCCCGTAGTCCTTGAAGCGTTCGGGTTGCAGCAGGGCATCAAAGGCGCCCAGCAGGTCTTTGCGTGAAATCGTCATGCCTTATTGTCATGCGCCTTGCAGGGCGTTGCGCGCCACTGCACAGCGCCGCTGGCTGGGTGACAATGGCAACCCGTCCCACCCCTCGCTTGTGCACGCCCTTTTATGAAACGCCTCTGGCTGCTGTTTGCCCAATCCGTGACCGTGCTGGTTGCAGCCTATTTCGTGGTGGCCACGCTGCAGCCTGCCTGGTTGCACCGCAGTGCCACCCTGTCGAACACCAGCGCCGGCATTGCGCTGATCGAGGCACCGCCCGGCAATCCGGCGCAACCGGCCGTGGGCAGCTTCAGCGCCGCGGCCCGCAAGGCCTCGCCGGCGGTGGTCAGCATCAACACCAGCAAGGCGGCCGTGCGCCACCCGCGCAGCAACGACCCCTGGTTCCAGTTCTTTTTCGGTGACCAGGGCAACCAGCCCCAGGCAGGCCTGGGCAGTGGCGTGATCATCAGCCCGGACGGCTACATCCTGACCAACAACCATGTGGTCGAAGGCGCCGACGAGATCGAGGTCACGCTGACCGACAGCCGCCGTGCCAGTGCACGCGTCATCGGCACCGATCCGGAAACCGACTTGGCCATCCTCAAGGTCGAACTCGACAAGCTGCCGGTGATCGTGCTGGGCGACTCCGACGCGCTCGCCGTGGGCGACCGCGTGCTGGCCATCGGCAACCCGTTTGGCGTGGGCCAGACCGTCACCAGCGGCATCGTGAGCGCGCTGGGCCGCAGCCAGCTTGGCATCAACACCTTCGAAAACTTCATCCAGACCGACGCCGCCATCAACCCCGGCAATTCCGGCGGTGCGCTGGTGGACGTGAACGGCAACCTGATGGGCATCAACACCGCCATCTATTCGCGCTCGGGCGGCAGCATGGGCATCGGCTTTGCCATTCCGGTGTCCACCGCCAAGATGGTGCTGGACGGCATCGTCAAGGACGGCCAGGTGACGCGCGGCTGGATCGGCGTGGAGCCGAGCGAGCTCTCGCCCGAGCTGGCCGAGACCTTCGGCGTCAAGGCCAGCGAGGGCGTGATCATCACCGGCGTGCTGCAGGACGGCCCGGCCGCCAGGTCGGGCCTGCGCCCCGGCGACGTGATCGTGAGCGTTGGCGAAAAGAAGATTCCCAGCGTGCCAGCCCTGCTCTCGACCGTGGCAGCCCTGAAGCCAGGGGAAAAAGCGGTTTTTGAAGTGCAGCGCGGCGGCCGCATGGTGGAGCTGGAAATCACCCCCGGCCTGCGCCCGGCCCAGCGCCGC
This sequence comes from Giesbergeria sp., assembly GCA_017998735.1. Classification (GTDB taxonomy): domain Bacteria; phylum Pseudomonadota; class Gammaproteobacteria; order Burkholderiales; family Burkholderiaceae_C; genus Simplicispira. The sequence continues at coordinate 2,421 of JAGOCN010000200.1, read as the reverse complement.
CCGGTGCAGCAACCCCAGCAGCGCTGAAGGCAGGGCACGGCAAGGCAAGGCAAGGCGCTGCAGGTTGCAGCGCGCTGCGTTGCGGCAAGGCAGCAAATCCGGCTTTTTCAGAACGCCTTGCCTTGACCAGGCTTGCAGTCTTTGTGCAGTAAAACGCTTTTTTGCTATCAGAATATGAGCTGCTGGCGCAGGCTGCGCCTGCGCTGGAGGCATTTTTTACCCAAAACAATTCAGCCTGCGGCAGCAGCAGACCAGAAGGCTTGTTTCAGGAAGAAGAAGCCGCCTTGTCTGCGTCTTCGGGCGCCTTGGTGGTGCGGATGAAAATCTGCGCCGCCCAGATGCCCAGCTCGTAGAGCAGGCACATCGGAATGGCCAGGGCCAGCTGCGAGACCACATCGGGCGGCGTCACGATGGCGGCCACGACAAAAGCGCCGACGATGAAATAGCCGCGCGAAGCCTTGAGCTTTTCCACGCTGACGATGCCCATGCGCGCCAGCACGATGACCACGATCGGCACCTCGAAGGACAGACCAAAGGCAATGAACATGGTCAGCACAAAGCTCAGGTAGGCCTCGATGTCGGGCGCGGCCGTGATGCTTTTGGGGGCAAAGCTCTGGATGAAGGCAAACACCTGCCCGAAGACGAAAAAGTAGCAAAACGCCACGCCGCAGAAAAACAGCAATGTGCTGGACACCACCAGCGGCAGCACCAGTTTTTTCTCGTGGGCATACAAGCCCGGCGCCACAAAACCCCAGACCTGCCACAGCACCACCGGCAGCGCCACCAGAAAAGCAGACATCAGCAGAATCTTCAGCGGCACCATGAACGGCGATATCACCGAGGTGGCAATCAGCGTCGCGCCCGCAGGCAGGTGCGCCACCAGGGGTGCGGCCAGCAGATCGTACAAGGCCCCCGGACCGGGGTAGAAGAAAAGCACACCGGCGACGATGCCCACGGCAATCAGCGCCTTGACCATGCGGTCGCGCAGCTCCATGAGGTGCTGCACGAACGGCTGCTCGGTGCCGGCGAGTTCGTCGTCTTTGGAAGGGGTTTCAGGCATGGTGGAAAGGCGCAGGCCTTTGGGCCTGCGCAAGCTGCCGCATGCGTTGCAGCGTCAATGGAATTTCTGTGGCCGGTAGCGCGCCACGCGCGCCGCGCCCGACAGGGCCTTGGTGCGCACAGCGTTGCGCGACTTGTACCACTGCGGCGTGGCGCCGCGCTTGAGGCGCCAGTTCTTGCCCGGGTTGCGATAGCTGGGCACCACCGCGCTTTGCGCGGCCAGAACGCCATGGGGATCGGACAAGGCGTCTGCGTCGAAATCAGCAAAGTCTTTCTCGAAGTCGCGTGCGCTGGTGTGGATGGACTGCTCCACATCGCGCGCTGCGCCCTCGAAGCTTTCCTTCATCTTCTTGAGCTCGTCGAGCTCCATGGAGCGATTGACTTCGGACTTGACGTCCGCCACATAGCGCTGCGCCTTGCCCAGCAGCGTGCCCACGGTGCGGGCCACGCGCGGCAGTTTTTCCGGGCCGATGACGATCAGCGCCACCGCCCCGATCAGTGCCATCTTGGAAAGGCCAATGTCAATCATGCGCCAGCCACCGTGCCTTGAATTGTGTCAATGAGCGATCAGCCCTTGTGCTTGGCTTCCACATCGATGGTGGTGGTGCTTTTGTCGATGCCGGCATGGTTGGACACCTGGCCGGGGGCCGGTGGCATGGCCGCGTCCTCGGGCGTGCTGCCGTCCTTCATGCCGTCCTTGAAGCCCTTGACGGCGCCGCCCAGGTCGGAGCCCATGTTCTTGAGCTTCTTGGTGCCAAAGACCATCACCACGATCAGCAGCACGATCAGCCAGTGCCAGATGGAAAACGAACCCATGGAATTTCTCCTAACGAATGCGGGTCATTTTAGACGGCGCATGGCATTGCCAAAAAAATTGACCTTGCAGCCACTGCAGGCTCAGCCCGCAGCGCAGCCGGGCCGGCGATGGACGGGCAAGGTCATGCGCCGCCTCATCCCTTGAGCCAGGGGCGGGGCCCGCCCATCACATGCAGGTGCAGGTGGTGGATTTCCTGGCCTCCTTCTTCGCCGGTGTTGACCACGATGCGAAAACCGCCTTGCGGGTAGGGGCCACAGCCCTGCTCGCGGGCCAGGCGCGGCGCCAGGGTCATCATGCGCCCCAGGAGCCCGGCATCGGCCGGCTCGGCATGCGCCATGGAGGCAAGATGGCGTTTGGGCACCATCAGAAAATGCACGGGTGCCCAGGGATGGATGTCGTGAAAGGCAAGAATTTCTTCATCTTCGTACACCTTGCGGGACGGAATCCGGCCTGCAATGATCTTGCAGAAAAGGCAGTCAGGGTCGTGTGGCATGGTGAAAATGAAAAGCTTGCAGCAGTGACAGTGGCAGTGCGGTGGCGGCAGC
>JAGOCN010000199.1 GCA_017998735.1 Giesbergeria sp. | reverse complement strand
CCGCAGCCCTGGACCCGCGCACCGCCGACTTTGTGTTGAAGCTGACAGCGCGCATCGTGCAGGAAAACCAGCTCACCACCATGATGGTCACGCACAGCATGCGCCAGGCCCTGGACGTGGGCGAGCGCACGGTCATGCTGCACCAGGGCCAGGTGGTGCTGGACGTGGCGGGCGAAGAACGCGCACGCCTGGACGTGCCCGACCTGCTGAAGATGTTTGAAAAGGTGCGCGGCGAAAAACTGTCGGACGACGCGCTGCTGCTGGGCTGAGCGTTTCTTTGCGAAGCAGGCGCACAAGGCACTATTGAATTCACAGCTGCACGCGCAGGCATGGCGTGCGCTGTCGGTGTTTTTAGCCAAACTTCTGGCAAGCTGAATTCGACATCTCATTGCGGGCTGTTGCTCGCGGGTTTAGTTTTTTTATCGGTGGCCCATGGATGGCTTTCAGAGCATTGCCATGGCAACATCTCGGCAATACCAAAGCGTGCCCATCGAGCGCAAGGTTTTTTCACGCATGGACATATGGCAGTGCCGGGCGGTTTTCATCGATCTGGTCAACACCACCACTCTCCAGACCCTTGACTTTTTCTGCACATGCGCTGGCATTTTTTGTCGCCATTGCCTGGGCTCAAGGGATGCCAAGTCCTATGCAATGGGATGCACTGCCTGTTGTCCAGTCATCTATGGCAGCGCCAAAGGTGTCGGAATATTTTACAAATGAAACAGTATTTCGATAAAAAAGTATCCAAATGCTTGATGTGAAACATTTTTTTGTTACTGGCCTAGATTTTGCTTTCAAAAATCTTTGCTGTGTTTTTGTTTTTACAGCAATCGTTCAACGCAGCATTTCAATTTATCCACACCCCAAAAAGTCATTTATGAAACTCGCTCCCCTGTTGGCATCCATTTTTTCCGTTGCTGCGCTGGGCATTGCTGCGCCAGCGTACGCAGATTACGCATTCGCTGGAACAGGAAATTCCGGAACCCTCACCAGTGCATCCGAAGCATGGGCTTTCAATGCCGATGGCGGCCTGGTGGTCAACGGGCTTGCAAACAACTGGGGGTCGCCTGGGGTGGGCGCAGGCACAGCAACCTACACCAACACAGATGCCGCTTTCGGGTTTGACATCACCTTTGCAGGAGGCAGCGGCTTTCTCTCTGGCAGCATTGCCACGGGCAACAGTGCCAATTGCACAGGCTCAACCAGCGGTGGCACCACTTTCTGCACGCTCGACCCTATCAATATCTGGGCTGCAACCCAGATCGACAACTACACAGTTGCTTTTCGCGCGCAGGATGCGGCCTTTTCCTTGAACAACGGGCAACGTTACTTCGTCAATATCTTTTTTGCCGGCGATACGCCGGGCAGCTTTTCCGGCAACTGGATCACCACGTTTGCAGCACCTTTGCCAATGTCGGCCTCTGCCGTACCAGAGCCTTCAACGCTGGCTTTGCTGGGCCTGGCATTTGCAGGTTTTGCCGCCATTCGCCGCAAAGCGGTTTGATTTTTCAATGCGGGCCATGCATGGACTCCTTGGCAGAGCATGGAAGACCGCTGGCACGCTCTAGAATCTTTTGAGCCCTGCAAGAAGCCTTGCCGCTTCTGCCATCTGATATGACATACAAGGGCCAGTTGCCATCTTCTGGCCCTTTCTGCCTTCTGGAGCTTCTGCCATGACCGCTGCGCCTTCCGCTTTTGCCCCCGCCGCTGACAAAGCCCTGCTTCAGACACCGCTCTACGCCCTGCACACAGAACTGGGCGCACGCATGGTGCCTTTTGCCGGCTATTGCCTGCCGGTGCAGTACCCGGCCGGGCTGGCCGCCGAGCACCGCCACACGCGCCAGGCGGCCAGCCTGTTCGATGTGTCGCACATGGGCCAGGTGCGCGTGAGCGGGCCGGATGCGGCGGCGGCGCTGGAGTCGCTGATGCCTATCGACCTGCTGGGCCTGGCGGTGGGCCGGCAGCGCTACGGGCTGCTATTGAACGACGGCGGCGGCATTCTGGACGACCTGATGGTGTTCAAAAGCAGCAGCGACGACTTTCTGCTCATCGTCAATGGCGCCTGCAAGGCAGCCGACCTGGCGCACCTGCAGGCGCGCATCGGCCAGCGCTGCAGCGTGCAGTCCCTGCCCGACCTGGCCCTGCTGGCGCTGCAGGGGCCGCAGGCCGCCGCCGTGCTGCAGCGCCTGGCGCCCGGAGCAGAGCAGCTGGTGTTCATGTCGGGCGATGCCTTGCGGGTGGACGGCCAGCCCTGCCTGGTGACGCGCAGCGGCTACACCGGCGAGGACGGCTTTGAAATTTCGGTGCCGGCAGCGCATGCCGAGGCGCTGGCACGCACCCTGCTGGCGCAAATCGAAGTGCAGCCGGCCGGGCTGGGCGCACGCAATTCGCTGCGGCTGGAGGCCGGTCTGTGCCTGTACGGCACCGACATGGACGCCACCACCACGCCGGTGGAGGCGTCGCTGGCCTGGGCGATCCCGAAGGTGCGGCGCACCGGCGGCGCACGCGCGGGCGGTTTTCCGGGCGCCGACTTTGTGCTGGCGCAGCTGGACGACCCGCTGCTGGCCACGCGCCGGCGCGTCGGCCTGCTGGCCACCGAGCGCGTTCCGGTGCGCGAACCCGCCCCGCTGGAAAACATGGACGGCCAGCGCATTGGCCAGGTCACCAGCGGGCTGCTCAGCCCCAGCCTGAACCAGCCGATTGCGCTGGCTTCCGTGAAACCCGACTACACCCGCCCCGGCACCGAGCTGTTTGCCCTGGTGCGCGGCAAGCCGGTGCCGATGGTGGTGACCGCCACGCCGTTTGTGCCGGCGCACTACCACCGGGGCTGAACCGCCTGGCGCTGAACGCACTGCCGGCGCTGCTGGTTTCCCCGCTGGCAAAAAGCCGGCATGGCGCCACAGTGCAGGCAGCACACACATTGCCAGCCAGCCATCCAGGAATCGCCTTGCCGCCCACCTGCAGACTGCGTCCCGCTACAGTGTTGTTCTGGTTTTTTGCCTTGTTTTCTCTTTCTCTTTTTGTTTTCTGACCCTTTCCTTTCCGGAGCCTTTCAATGACCGTCAAATATTCCAGCGACCACGAATGGGTTGAAATTGCGCACCACGAGGCCGCCACCGTCGGCATCACGCTGCATGCGCAGGACGCGCTCGGTGATGTGGTGTTTGTCGATCTGCCTGCCGTGGGCACCAAACTGGCGCAGGGCGAGGTGGCCGGCGTGGTCGAGTCGGTCAAGGCCGCGGCCGATGTGTTCATGCCGCTCTCGGGCGAGGTGGTTGAGGTGAACGAGGCGCTGCGCGACGACCCCTCGCTGGCCAATTCCGACCCGCTTGGCAAGGGCTGGTTTTTCAAGGTGCTGGTCAGCGACATGGCCCAGTTCGATGCGCTGATGGACGAACCGGCCTACGCGGCGTTTTCCAGCGGCGGCTGAAATGCGGGGATGAAGGGCGGCGCTGAAACCCGCGTGGCCCCTGTTTTGCATTGTTCTGTTGTGCTGTGTTCACTAGCGGCCGCGCCTGTTGACGGCCCTGTTCTTTCACCTTCCGTTCCAGCCCCTCGACAGGCCCGGGTGAACGGTTTGCAGGTTGCCCCATGCCAACAACGCTTACCGCCACTGCCATTGCCACCACCGCCACCGCTGCCGACAGCGCTTCTGCTGCCGTTGCCGCCAGCCCCGCACCGTCCAGCCTGGCCGCACTGGAAAACGCCGGCGAATTCATTGCGCGCCACATCGGCCCCAGCCTGGAAGACGAAGCGCAGATGCTGGCCGCCATGGGCGCCGCCTCCCGCCAGGCGCTGCTGGACGCCATCGTGCCGCCGTCGATTGCGCGCAGCAGCGCCATGCAGTTGCCGCCGCCCTGCACCGAAGCAGCAGCGCTGGCCGAGCTGAAAGCGCTGGCGGCGCAAAACACCGTGCTGCGCAGCTTCATTGGCCAGGGCTACTACGGCACGCACACGCCCGGTGTCATCCTGCGCAACGTGCTGGAAAACCCCGCCTGGTACACCGCCTACACGCCCTACCAAGCCGAGATTTCGCAGGGCCGCATGGAGGCGCTGGTGAATTTTCAGACCATGGTGTGCGACCTGACCGGCATGGACATTGCCAACGCCTCCATGCTGGACGAGGCCACTGCCGCTGCAGAGGCCATGACATTGGCGCGCCGCTCGGTCAAATCGGCCAGCAACCGCTTTGTGGTGGCGGGCGACGCGCACCCGCAAACCATTGAAGTGATCCAGACCCGCGCCGAACCCTTTGGCATCGAGGTGGTGCTGGCCCATTCGCGCGCCGAATGGGACGCGGCGCTGGACGGCGACTACTTTGCCGTGCTGGCGCAGGTGCCGGCCACCAGCGGCCGCATTGACGACCTGGGCGCCGATGTCAAAAAAGCCCATGCCCGCCAAGCCGCGTTCATCGTCGCCGCCGACCTGCTGGCGCTGACGCTGATCACGCCGCCGGGCGAATGGGACGCCGACATCGTGGTCGGCACCACGCAGCGCTTTGGCATGCCGATGGGCGCCGGCGGCCCGCATGCGGCCTTCATGGCCTGCCGCGACGCCTACAAACGCTCATTGCC
>JAGOCN010000198.1 GCA_017998735.1 Giesbergeria sp. | reverse complement strand
TGGCCACCCGCCCGCGCAGGTCGCGCAGCAAGGCTTTGGCGCGTGCCCTGTGGGCCGGGCCCATGCGCAGCAAAATTTTCTGGCCGCTGGAGAGCGCTTCCAGCTTCGGGTCGGCAAACTCATAGCGCACCCAGGGGCGGGTGTTGGGCACATCGGTGCGCACGGGGGTCAGCTGCACGGCCAGCGGGCCTTGGGGTTCGGGGGTTTGCAGCAGGTGGTCCAGCACGCCCACCAGCCGGTCGTTGAAATAGCGGCCGGGGTAGCCCAGCTCTTCATAAGCCTGCTGGAACAAAGGGTAGCTGCGCCGGTACAGCGCCACCAGCGGCGCCATGGGCACGGCTTCGGCAAAACCGAGCGCGGCGCTGTAGCGGCCGGCATTGGACTCTGCAATGCTTTGCACGTTGTTCTGCGCGCCCTCGACCGTGAAGCGCCCCGGCATGGGCTGCACCGGCCACATGCGCGCCGGTGCCTGTTCGCGCGCCAGGTTGTCCACCGTGGCGACCGCGCGGCGCACCAGGCCATCGGTCAGCAAGAATTCGCCCATGCGCCCCTTGCCCACCAGTTCGGCCAGCGCTTCCGAAAAATACCCGTCCGATTCGGCAAGCACCGGCAAGGGTACAGCGGTTGCAGCCTCTTCCGCCTCGGACTCTTCGATCAGGTTTTGCGGGCCGGTGGGCTCTGGCTCGGCAGGCAAAGGCTCGGCTGCCTGCGGGGCGCTGGCCATGGCGGACGGCTTGAGCGGCGATGCGTCCAGGCGCGCCGGGCGCAGCCAGAACCACCAGGCAGCGCCGGCGGCCAGCAGCAGCACCACCAGCATCAGCAGCCAGGGCGCTCCCGAGGCAGGGCGAGGGGGGCGCAGCGGGTCGGTGGAATGGGGGTGGTTCGGCATGGGCGCGTCTCCTTCAGGCGTTGCAAAGGGGTGTGCGACCCCTGGCGGGCGGGAGCGTTCCCCCGGCGTTGGCTTTCAAGCGGTGTGCGGCAGGCTTTCAATGCGTGTTCAGTGCACGTTCAATTGCGCAGCCAAGGGCCCGTTCAGTTGCCCTTCAACCAGCGACAGGCGCGGCGGACAGCGCGTGCAGCCATTCCAGCGTGGCCACCAGTTCGTCGGGCGGCAGTTCGTGTGCACCGGCAAATTCGCGGTAGGTGAGCGCCACCGGCAGCGCCTGCACATGCCGGGCAATGGCCTGCGCCTGTGCCAGCGGAATCACGTCGTCGTGCGTGCCGTGGCTCAACCACAGCTTTTTGCCTTGCAGCGCGCTGGGCGGCGCACTGTGCGCGGCCAACACCGGCTCCAGCATGCGGCTGTGCCAGACCATGGCGGCGTCCATCAGCTCGGGGCGCGTCAGCAGCAGCGACAGCGCCATGATGCCGCCCTGGCTGAAACCGCCCACCACCATGCGCTCGGGTGGAATGTCCAGTTGCGCGCTGGCCGACCGCAGCACCTGCGCCAGCTGCGCCCGGCTGGCGGCTTCTTGCGCAGGGTCGATGCGGCGCCCGCCGCCGGGTTCGATGGCAAAGTCAAACCACGAATACGCGCCCGGCCCCAGCGTGTAGGGCGCGCGCAGACTGAGCACGGCAAACTGCGGCGGGATGTGCGGCGCCAGGCCAAACAGGTCCTGCTCGTTGCTGCCCACGCCGTGCATCAGCACCAGCAGCCAGGGGCGGGCCGTGCCGGCCGCAGCAGGACGGTTCAAAAAAGAGAGCGGTAAATCAAGCATGGGTGTGCGCCAGAGGCGGTTTTGGGTGTTCAGGACGGACCGGGAACGGTACCCCATCCTGGCCAGTCCTGCCAGCCACCCGCCTCAGTCCCGCACCCGGCCGCGCAGCGCCTTGGTTTCGCTGCGCTGCGACTTGCCTTCCAGCCGGCGCTGCTTCGATCCGTAGGTGGGCTTGGTGGCGCGGCGCGCCAAAGGCGGGCGCGCCACGCTGGCCACCAGGGCGTTCAGCCGCCCCATGGCATCAGTGCGGTTCTGCTCTTGGCTGCGGTGCTGCTGGGCCTTGAGCACCAGCACGCCGTCCTGCGTGATGCGGCTGTCGCGCAGCGCCAGCAGGCGGGCTTTCACATCGATTGGCAGGGACGAAGCGCCAATGTCAAAGCGCAGGTGCACCGCGCTGGACACCTTGTTGACGTTCTGACCGCCCGCCCCCTGCGCGCGCATGGCGGTGATCTCCACCTCGCGCTCGTCCACCAGCAACGGGGTCATGGCGTTGTCAGACTGCCTTGCCCGGCGCCAGCGCGGCCAGCAGGGCAGCGTCAAACGCCTGCGGCTGCTCGAACTGCACCCAGTGCCCGGCGTTGTCGATCAACTCAAAACCGCGCAAGTCCGGCACCACAGCGGCATAGGCAGCCTCCAGCGCGTCGAGATAACCCCGGTACAGCGCGTCGTGCCGGCCATAGACTACATGCACCGGGCAGGTCACGCCGGGCAGCGAGCGCGCCAGGATGTCGGTGGACGACAGGCGCCGGCGTGGCAGGCGGTCGTGCTGCATGTTGGCCACATGCAGGCCCAGCGCCAGGCCGTCGATGTGCTGCGGGTCGTGCAGCATCAGCGCCGCCAGATTGAAGCGGTGCACTTCCTGCTGCTGCACGGGGTCGCTCAGGTGCCGCCAGGCTTTCAACTTGACCTGGCGCTGCGGCACCACGCCCATGGCCGGTGCGCCCACCAGCACCAGGCGCTGTGCCAGTTGCGGGTGCGCGGCCAGCAGCATGCCGGCCACCATGCCGCCAAAGGAAAATCCCACCAGATCAACTGGCTGACCTTTCAGCAGGCGCTGCAGCCCGTCGTTCAAGGGCGCCACCAGCGCATCGGCATCGGTGCCACCCTCGGGCAGGGCCGACGCGCCAAACCCAGGCAGGTCGGGCACCCACACCTGCCGGCCTGCGGCCACCAGCGGATCGATGTTGCGCACCCAGTGCGTCCAGCTGCCGCTGCCGCCGTGCAACAGCACCAGCGGCGCCACGCCCGGCTGGGCGGCGCCCCAGATGTGCCAGACCATCTCGCCCGCACCGCAGGGTGTGGTACGGCGCTCGGCCAGCGCGGCCAGGTCCTGCAGTTCGGCGGGCAGGCCAGCCGGCGTTGCATTTTCTGGCGCTGGAGCCAAATTCGTGGTGGCGACGTTTGAACCCATGCCGTTCACAGCCGCGCCAACCCGTCAATGGCCAATGCATAGCCCTGCACGCCAAAGCCGCACACCACGGCACGCGCTGCCGCAGCAATGTACGAATGGTGGCGAAACGGCTCGCGCGCATGCACGTTGCTGATGTGCAGCTCCACCAGCGTGATGCCGGTGCCTTTGGTGGCGTCGAGCAGCGCCACGCTGGTGTGCGTATAGGCGCCCGCGTTCAGCACCACGCCCACCAGTTCGCCCGCAGCGTGAAGGCGGCCGGCCTCGTGAATCCAGTCCACCAGCACGCCCTCGTGGTTGGTCTGGCGAAACTCCAGCGCAAAGCCGTGCTGCGCGCAGGCCTGCAAACACAGCTGCTCCACATCGGCCAGCGTCTGCGCGCCATACACGGCCGGCTCGCGCGTGCCCAGCAGGTTGAGGTTCGGGCCGTTGAGGACAAAGACGGTTTTTTTCATCAGATCAGATAAAAGCAGCAGCGTTGGTTTATTTTTGCCTTGTTCCTTGCACAAGAGCAGCGCAGGCAATGGGAGGCACAAGGATGGCTGTCAGATCACGCTTTTGCGAAGAGAAACTCGTGCTCCTAACCCCATTGCTAGAACACAGGGCGCTGTCTGTCTTGGCAGCTCACCTCTCAGGTCGAACCGCAAATTATGCGGTGGACTGCCAACCCAGACACCCAGGCCATGCAGCCCCTCACACCCCATCAGTCGCGGTAGCCATACCCATGGTGGCGTTCACCATGCCTTTGCCCGCGCCAGCCCGGCCCGTAGTAGGGGCGCTGCGCTGGCACCAGCACTGGCGGCGCGTAGTAAATGGGCCGCGCCACCGGGGCGAAATACACCGGCGGCGGCGCCACATACACCGGGCGGGGCTGGTAATAGACCGGTGGCGGAGGCGTGTAGTACACAGGCGGCGGTGCGTAGTAACCCGGAGGCGCGCTGTAGTAGCGCGGCGGCGGCGGTGCGTAGTACCCGCCCCGGTAGCCTCCGTTGCCCACACCCACCACCACGCCGGGCGCGCTGATGCCCACCGACCAGTGCGTTCCCCGTGCCTGCACAGGACTGCTGGTCCCCAGCAAAGCCAGGGCAATGCTGCCCGCCCCGGCCAGTGCGCAAAGCAGCCGTGCCCGCAAAGCGAATGGCAAGGGACTGAAAAAGTGACGTGATTGAGAAATCATTGCCCATCTCCTGAAAGAAAACCACTGCCCTGCCCTGCCCTTGTCAGTGCCAAAGCCTTGCCCTCATGCACACCGCAGTGGCCGGAGCAAAAGCCGAAACGCAGAACAGCGCTTTGTCTGTAACGCACCAGTGGCCGTTCAGGACAACAAAGCCTGCAAAACTTTTGTTTCCGAACGTGCCCCAGCCGCATGTTGCAATGCAGCAACCGCTGCCTGAAAGCGGCAGGCCGCGCCCTAGAATGTGCCGATGAGCACCCCCCACCCCACCAACACCACAGCACCTGCGCACGCAGCCCCAGGC
>JAGOCN010000197.1 GCA_017998735.1 Giesbergeria sp. | reverse complement strand
AGCCTGTACACCGCACAGCAGACCCAGATCACCCTGCGCCTAGGCGAGCAGGTCAACCGCGTCACTTTGTACAAGGTGCTGGGCGGGGGCTGAAAACAGCGACGCTCCTGTTTCAGGAGCTGCTGGCGCACGCTACTGCTGCCTTTAGGTATGTTTTGTGCTTCAAATGCAGGCAGAGCCTGCGCCAGCAGCTCCTGATTTGATAGCCTCAGCACACTGTAAAAACCTGCCTGCGCTGCCGCCTGTTCATTCCGCCTTTGTTTTGGGGGAGTCTGGCAGCAGGTGGTAGGTCAGCGCATGGCCGGTCTGCACCACGCTGCCCCGTGCCTGCAGCCATGACAGCACCTGGTGTGCCAGCGCACTGTTTTCTGGCGTTTCACCGGTGTGGGTGCGTATCAATGCCAGCAACGCTGGCGGCCTTGCCGGGCGGTTGTCCGGCATTCTGGCCAGGCTGGCAAGCACTTTTTGCCCTGTCTGCGCAGCACTGGACGGCTTCTTGGATGCAGGCGCGGCAGCCGGCGCCTTCTTCACAGTTGCTTTTTTGGCCGGAGATTTTTTCGCTGGAGTTTTGTTTGCCAGGGGCTCTTGCAGGGCTGTGGCAGGCTGCGGTTGCCATCGGGGATAGGCCACTTTCTCGCCCTGCACCACGACCCAGCCTTGGGCCAGCAGGTGCGCCATGGCATGCACCACGGCCGGGGCATGGGCAGAAGCTGAAGTTGCTTGCGACCGCTGCGCCAGCAACCCCAGCAGCGCATTGCGCCGTGCAGGCCGGTCCACGGCGTCCATCTGCTCCAGCAATTTCACTGCCTGCTGCGCCTGTTTCTGTCTGAGCAGCTTCAGGGCGGAAGCAGGCGCAGTGCGGGTTCTGTCTGCGGACACTGCTTTTTTTCTGGCGGGCAACGTTTTGGGTGTGGACGGTGCAGCCTGCGCAACCCGTGGAGTCTGCAAAATCTGCGCGGCCTGCGCGGCCTGCGCGGCCTGCGCAACGCCGGGGCGCGGTGGGTAGTCCACCCCGTCTCCTTTCAACACCACCCACTGCTGGGCGCGCAGCTGTGCCAAGGCATGCACCACCCTGGGTGAACTGACACTGGCTTCTCCCAGTTGCGCCTTGATCACTGCCAGCAGCACCAAGCGGTGCGCTGGTCGGTAGGCAGGTTTCATCTGCTGCAGGCACTGCACCAGCGCCTGCATTTGCTGGCGTGTGGCTTTGTCAGACTCTGGCACTGGCGGTGCTGGCACCCCGGCGGCCTGCATGGGTGCCGTGCAGGCGGTGGCTGCGTGCGCTCCGCCGGGGTCCGGTGCTTGCAGTTCCAAGGCGCTGGTTTGTTTCCGTGGCCTGGCCACCAGCTTGGCAACCAGAGCCGCCTTCACCACTGCAGGTGGTGCAGGTGGTGCAGGCAGCACGGCAGGCGCGGTTTGCTCAGGTGTCTTTTTCTCTTTAAAGACGTGCGCCACCTGCGCGTGCGCCATGTCGTCCAGCATTTTTTCAATGATTTTTTCTGCTTTCAAGGGCACTGCCGCCACTGCGGGCGCGGTCTTGTGAAACTCGCGCCGCGTCGCCAGAAACCCCAGGTCGCGGGCATGCTCCAGCATCGGGTCATAGCCCTTGTCATTGGAAACCACGATAAAGGTCGCATCGGGCTGGCGTGCCGAGATGTAGCCCATGTACCAAGACAGGTGAAAGTCCAGCGCATTCTTGCCGGGCCTGGCAATGGGCACTTGCGTCACGCTGTCGCCGTACTCGGCATGCCAGGCAGCATCGATCCGCTGTAGCGGGCTGCGGAACAGCCAGACATCGGTGCCATGCGGCGCCAGTGCCTTCAGTTGCGCGCCATGCGGCTGCACGTTTTCCCAATCGACAAGCAGGTGCACCTTGGGCCGGGCAGGCACCGGGGCAGGCACGGCTGCCACAGGCTCCACTGCCAGGCCGACAGCTGTGTCGCCAGGCTTTTTTTTGGCGGGGTGCTTGACCGCGTTTTTTCGCAATTTGCGCTCCACCGCTTCGCCCAGGTCCACACCGGTGTGGTCGGCCAGTTGCAGCAGGTACAGCAGCACGTCTGCCATTTCGTCGCCCACGCGCTCCTTGTCGTGCGGGTCCTTGGTAAAGGTGTGCGACTGCGCCGTGGTCAGCCACTGGAAAAGCTCCAGCAGCTCGGCCGCCTCCACCATCAGCGCCATGGCCAGGTTCTTGGGTGAATGAAAAGCCTGCCAGTCGCGTGCTGCGGCAAAGTCGCGCAGGCGTGCCTGCAGGGTTTTCAAGTGCATGGCGCCCTCCGATTTGCTTCTTTTTTTATAGCTGCTGGCGCACGCCCATCAAGCGCCAGAAGCCGATTTTATGCAAAATTCCAGGCGCCGTGCATCTGGCAGGAGCACGCTGCGCATGCCCCCACAGCAATGGCAGTGCGCAAGGTGCGACGCTCTCAAGGAGAGCGGAAAACCTCAGGCGGCCTCGCCGCTTTGCTGCAGTGCCCACATGCTGGCGTAGCGCCCACCGCGTGCCAGCAGTTCGGGGTGCGTGCCACGCTCAACGATTTCGCCCGCGTCCATCACCAGAATCTGGTGCGCATCGACCACGGTGGACAGGCGGTGCGCAATGAGCAGCGTGGTCTTGTTCTGCGCGGCGCTTTTGAGTTCGGCCTGGATGGCGCGCTCGTTGGCGCTGTCGAGGGCCGAAGTGGCTTCGTCAAAGATCAGTATCGGCGGGTTTTTCAGCAGCGTGCGGGCAATCGCCACGCGCTGCTTTTCGCCGCCCGACAGCTTCAGGCCGCGCTCGCCCACCTTGGTGTCATAGCCCAGCGGGGTGGACGCAATGAAGCCGTGGATGCGCGCAGCGCGGGCGGCGCCCTCTATGTCTTGCTGGGTGGCATCGGTGCGGCCATAGGCAATGTTGTAGGCCACGGTGTCGTTGAACAGCACCGTGTCCTGCGGCACGATGCCAATGGCCCGGCGCACGCTGGCCTGGGTCACGCTGCGGATGTCCTGCCCGGCAATGGTGATGCGGCCTTGCTGGATGTCGTAGAAGCGAAACAGCAGCCGCGCCAGCGTCGATTTGCCCGAACCCGACGGCCCGACCACCGCCACGGTCTTGCCGGCCGGAATCTCAAAGCTGATGCCCTTCAATATGGGCCGTGCCGGCTCGTAGGCGAACTCCACGTTCTCGAAGCGCACGGCGGGCTGCGCCAGCCCGGTGAGCGGCTGGGCGCCGGGCGCATCGGCCACTTCGCGTTCGCGGTCCATGAGCGTGAACATCTTGTCCAGGTCCACCAGGTTCTGCTTGATTTCGCGGTAAATCACGCCCAGAAAGTTGAGCGGAATGTAGAGCTGGATCATGAAGGCGTTGACCATCACCAGGTCACCGAGCGTCATGCGGCCATCGACCACGCCCTGCGTGGCGCGCCACAGCATGGCGACCAGCCCGATGCCGATGATCAGCTGCTGGCCGGTGTTGAGGAGCGACAGCGTGCTCTGGCTTTTGAGGCGCGCTTCGCGCAGGCGCTGCAGGCTTTCGTCGTAGCGCTGGGCCTCAAAAGCCTCGTTGTTGAAGTACTTGACGGTTTCGTAGTTCAGCAGCGAATCGACCGCCTTGCTTTGCGCCAGCGAGTCCGATTCGTTCGCCAGGCGGCGAAACTGCGTGCGCCATTCGGTCAGCAGCACCGTGAAGGTGATGTAAACAGCCAGCGCGGCCAGCGTGATCCAGGCAAACCAGGCATCGAACTTGACTGCCAGCACCGTCAGCACCAACGCCACCTCGATCAGCGTGGCGCCAATGTTGAACAGCGTGAAGGAAATGAGCGACTCGATGCCGCGCACACCGCGGTCGATGTCGCGCGTCATGCCGCCGGTCTGGCGCTCCAGGTGAAAGCGCAGGCTCAAAGCGTGCAGGTGCTGAAAGGTTTCCAGCGCAATCGAGCGCGCCGCGCCCTGCGTGGCCTTGGAGAACACCAGCTCGCGCAGCTCGGTGAACAGCGACGTCGACAGCCGCAACAGCCCGTAGGCCACCAGCAGCCCGACCGGCACCACCAGCACCACGGCCGGGTTGCCGGGCTTGATGTCCATCGCATCGATCAGGTTCTTCAGCAGCACCGGCACGCCGACGTTGGCCACCTTGGCGCCGACCATGAAGACAATCGCCACGATGACGCGCCACTTGTACTGCCACAGGTAGGGCAGCAGGCGCGAGAGCGTCGCCCAGTCCGAATTGCGCGGCGCAGGCGCAGCGGTGCTGGCGGCAGCAGCAGCGGCAGCAGTGGCTGCGGGGTTGGCGGAAGGCGGGGGGGAAGGGGGAGCGGCTTCGCCGTAGTGGCGCATGGGGGACAATTCCTGGGCTTGTTTCAACTCCGGATTGTGCCCATGCCCGACTTTGCCCCTTTGCCCGCCCCGCCCTTGCCCTCCAGCCACGAACTGGTACTCAAGGTCATTCCCATGCCCGCCGACACCAACGGCAACGGCGACATCTTTGGTGGCTGGGTGATGGCGCAGGTCGATCTGGCCGGCTCGGTGCTGCCGGCGCGCTACATCCGGGGCCGCATGGCGACCGTGGCGGTCAAGGAAATGGTCTTCAGGCAGCCGGTGCAGGTGGGTGACCTGCTGTCGTTCTTTGCGCATGTCACGCACCTGGGCCGCACC
>JAGOCN010000196.1 GCA_017998735.1 Giesbergeria sp. | reverse complement strand
CAGCGCAAGCTGAGTCAGGCACGCTCCTACAGCCGCTTCGGCTGCGTCCGACCCCGGCCTGGGTGCTTGCGCACTACATTGCCTTTGTCTGCACAGGAGAATTTCATGCCTTTCCGTTCACCCCCTTTGTCTTTGTCCGGCCGCATTGCCGGCATGCTGGCCATCAGCGCCCTGGCGCTGGGCCTGTCTGCCTGCGACAAGATGAAAGAGCCAACCACCGGGCAGCGCATCGACTCGGCCATCGACAAGACCGAAACCGCTGCCGCCAGGGCAGAGGTGGAAGCACGCAAGGCCCTGGAAGAAGCCCAGGCGCGTTTGAAAGTCGGTGCAGAAAAAACCGGAGTGGTGGCAGAAAAGACCGCCGACACCCTGCGCAGCGCCGGCAGCTCCGCTCTGGCCCTGGCGGACGATGCCGCGCTGACCGCGCAGGTGTCTGCCGGGCTGGCCCAGGACCCGGCCCTGAGCGCCATCCGGATCGACGTGGACACCCATGCCGGCAATGTCACGCTCAGCGGCCCGGCCCCGACGCAGGCAGCGCTGGAGCGCGCCACCACCATCGCTCAAGGCGTCAAGGGCGTGGTGTCCGTGACCAACCAGCTGAGGCTGGCGCCGGGCTGACCCCCGCTTTTCAAAATGCTTTCACCGCAGGGCGCCGGCGGCTGAAAGTGCAGCGGCCTGTCCTGTTCCCCTGCCTTTGACCAGCATGGGCCGGCGCTACCATGGCGGCATGAAAGCCCCTCTGCCCGATCTCTCCACCCGCCTCATCCACCACGCCTACACCCCGCCTGAAGGCTTTGTTGCGCCTGTGGTGCCGGTGCACAAGGCCTCCACCGTCATCTTTCCCGATGTGGCCGCGCTGCGTTCGCGCGAGTGGATCCACAAGACCGGCTACACCTATGGCCTGCATGGCACGCCCACCACCTTCATTCTGGAAGAGCGCCTGTGCGAGCTGGAAGGCGGTCTGCAATGCCTCCTGATGCCCAGCGGCCTGTCGGCCATTGCCCATGTCTCGCTGGCGCTGCTGCGCACCGGCGACGAGGTGCTGATTCCGGACAACGTGTACGGCCCGAACAAGTCCATGGCCGAGTCGGCACTGGCGCAGTGGGGCATTCGCCACACGCTGTACAACGCGCTGGACGTGGCCGACCTGGAAGCAAAGATTTCGCCTGCCACGCGGCTGGTGTGGCTGGAGGCTCCGGGCTCGGTCACCATGGAGTTTCCCGACCTGCTGGCACAGGTGCAACTGTGCAAAGCGCGTGGCATCACCACTGCGCTGGACAACACCTGGGGCGCCGGGCTGGCGTTTGCGCCGTTTGACCTGCAGGGCGATGGCAGCGGTGCACTGGCGGTCGACGTGTCGGTGCACGCGCTCACCAAATACCCCAGCGGCGGCGGCGACGTGCTCATGGGCAGCGCCGTCACGCGCGACCCGGCGCTGCACCTGAAACTCAAGCTGATGCACATGCACCTGGGCACTGGTGTGGGCGCCAACGACGTCGAAGCCGTGCTGCGTTCGCTGCCCAGCATCGGCCTGCGCTACCGTGCGCACGACCGCGCAGCGCGCACGCTGGCGCGCTGGCTGCAGCAGCAAGCGCCGGTGGTGCAGGTGCTGCACCCGGCGCTGGAAGGCGCACCCGGACATGCCCACTGGCAGGCCCTGTGCGGCAGCGCCGACGGCGGCGAAGGTCTGGCGGCGGGACTGTTCAGCGTGGTCTTCGATGCGCGCCATTCCCAGGCCGAGGTGGACGCCTTCTGCGATGCGCTGCGCCTGTTTGCCATTGGCTACAGCTGGGGCGGGCCCATGAGCCTGGTGGTGCCCTACAACCTTGCGCAGATGCGCAAGGGCACACAGCAGCCGCACCTGTGCCCAGGCACCGTGGTGCGTTTTTCCATCGGCCTGGAAGGCGTGCAGGACCTGCAGAACGACCTGCAGCAGGCTCTGGAAAAGGCTTTTGGCCCCGGCTGAAGCCGGGTGCACAGCGCAAGGCAGCGGCTGTCCGGCGCAGCACCGGCAGGCGCGCACCGGTGCGTTGGCACGGACCATGCTGTTACAGTGGCCCTTCACTCTGGAGACCACACACCTTGGCCACACCCAATTACGGATACGAGAAGCGCCAGCGCGAGCTGGCAAAGAAAAAGAAAAAAGAAGAAAAGCTGCGCGCTAAAACATCCGAGCGCAGACCGGACCAGGGCGATTACGCACCGCAAGCGGACCATCCGGGCCAGCAGCCCCAGCAGGGCAGTGCTGAAGGCGGTTCTACCGACAGCCCCGGCACTGCAGACCCGGCACGCAACCTGCAAGGCCAGGCAGGCCAGTAAGCTTTTCTTGCCTGTCTTGAACGGGCTTTTTGTTTATCGATTTATCGCTTGATCGGCTGGCTGGCAGGTTTGCCAGACACGGAATTCGACAGTGCTGGCTGCCCAGGCCGCATGCCAGATTTTCAGGTAAAAAGTGCCTCCAGCCCAGGCACAGCCTGCGCCAGCAGCTCATTTTTCAATAGCAAAACCAATGGTTTCTGCACCTGCCACAAGCCACAAGCTGCAAGCTGGTCACGTCGGCAAAGACTTCACCCTGTATCACACGCTGGGCAAGCAGCCCGCTTCAGCGCAGCAGTTTGTGCAGCACGGGCCAGACGTTGTCCAGCATGCGGGGCTGCGCCTCGGCACGCGGGTGGATGCGGTCGGGCTGGAACAGGGCGGTTGCGTTGGCCGCATCGGCCACCCCCTTGAGCAAAAAGGGCACCAGCGCCGTCTGGTGCTCCTTGGCCACCGCTGAAAACAGCCCTTCAAACTGGCGTGCATAGGCCGAGCCGTAATTGGGCGGCACCTGCATCCCCACCACCAGCACCTGCGCTCCGGCTTTTTTCGCGGCCTGCGCCATGGCAGACAGGTTGGCCTGCGTGTTTTTGAGCGGCAGACCGCGCAGCGCATCGTTGCCGCCCAGCTCGATCATCACCACATCGGGCGTGTGCTGCGCAAGCAGCGCCGGCAGGCGCGAACGCCCGCCCGAAGTGGTTTCCCCGCTGACGCTGGCGTTCACCACCGCAGCCGTCTTGCCTTCCTTTTCCAGGCGCTGCTCCAGCAGTGCCACCCAGCCGGCGCCGCGGGCAAGACCGTATTCGGCGCTCAGCGAGTCGCCCAGCACCAGAATGGTCTGCGTGCCGGCCGCCGTGCCTTTGGCCCATGCGGGCGCCGCATGCAGGCCAGCCGCCAGGCCCAGGGAGGCTGCGGCAGTGCGCAGGATAAAGTCACGCCGTTGCGCGTTTTGGTTCACAGTACAAGGCCTTTCATGTCAGACATTTCCGCCGTGCCCCCCACACCCATCATTGCGGTCGAGCATGTGTACAAATCGGTCACCGATTCCACCGGCACGCTAGACATTTTGCGGGATATCGATTTCCAGCTGGCCCCCAGGGAAACCGTGGCCATCGTCGGCGCCTCCGGGTCGGGCAAAAGCACATTGCTGTCCATCATCGCCGGGCTGGACACGCCCACGCGCGGCACCGTGCGCCTGGACGGGCAGGACCTGTTTGCGCTCGACGAGGACGACCGCGCCGCGCTGCGTGCACACAAGGTGGGTTTCGTGTTCCAGAGCTTTCAGCTGATGGGCAACCTGACCGCGCTGGAAAACGTGATGCTGCCGCTGGAACTGGCCAACCGGCGCGATGCCCGCAAGGCGGCTGCCGACATGCTGCAGCATGTGGGCCTGGGCCAGCGCCTGGGCCATTACCCCAAGGTGCTCAGCGGCGGCGAACAGCAGCGCGTGGCGCTGGCACGCGCCTTTGTGATGCAGCCGGCGGTGCTGTTGGCCGACGAGCCCACCGGCAGCCTGGACTTTGCCACCGGGGAGACCATCATGAAGCTGATGTTCGACCTGAACCGCGAGCAGGGCACCACGCTGGTGCTGGTGACACACGACCGCGGCATTGCCGAGCGCTGCGCTCGCTCCATCACCATCGAAGCCGGCAGCATCCGGCCCGAAGCTGAAACTGCGCTGCCCGTGTGAGCAACCGCCTTCAGGTGGCGCCAAGGCAGTTTTGCCCTGGCCGGCCTGCCGTCCCGCTGCAGAAAAAGTCGAATTTTGCTATCAAAAGAAGAGCTGCCGACGCAGACTGCACCTGCGCTAGAGGCAATTTTTGCCAAAAATTCCAAACCTGCAGCAGAAGAAGCTTCCAGCCGGTGCCTGGTTGTCTGGCCAACCCAAAACCGCACCAACGTTCAACCAGGAAAGCAGATGCACAAAGCTTGCTGCCCGCCAGTGCCGCTGCCCGGATAATCGCCCCATGTCCTCACCCAAAGTTTTGTTCGGCTTCCATGCCGTGGGCGTGCGCCTGAAGACCGCGCCCCAGTCCATCATTGAAATTTATTACGAGGCCACGCGGCGCGATGCCCGCATGCGCCAGTTTCTGGACCGCGCCCGCGAAGCCGGTGCGCGCCTGATCGAAGCCGACAGCCTGCGCATTGCCAAACTGGCCGGCAGCCATGGCCACCAGGGCGTGGCGGCGCGGGTGGAACCCGTGGCGCAGGTCACCTCGCTGGACGAGCTGCTGGAAGACCTGGAAGCCGCCGGTACGGCGCAGCCGCTTTTGCTGGTGCTGGACGGCGTGACCGACCCGCACAACCTGGG
>JAGOCN010000195.1 GCA_017998735.1 Giesbergeria sp. | reverse complement strand
CCGCCATGAACAGCGAAGCCTTGAAGGTGGCGTGGTTCATCACATGGAACACCGCCGCCACGGCCGCCAGCGGGCTGTTGAGGCCCAGCAGCAGCGTGATCAGCCGCAGGTGCGAAATGGTCGAATACGCCAGCAGGCCCTTGAGGTCATGCTGGAACATGGCCGCATAACCGCCCAGCAACAGCGTGATGGCGCCGGCGCCGCCCACCAGCCAGAACCATTCCTCCGTGCCGCTGAGCACCGGCCACAGCCGTGCCAGCAGAAACACCCCGGCCTTGACCATGGTGGCCGAGTGCAGGTAGGCCGACACCGGAGTGGGTGCGGCCATGGCGTGGGGCAGCCAGAAGTGAAACGGAAACTGCGCGCTTTTGGTCAGGGCGCCCAGCAGCACCAGCACCAGCGCCGGCAGGTACCAGGGGTGGTGGCGCACCTGTTCGCCTGCGGCTAGCACATGGTCCAGGTCGTAGCTGCCCACCATGTGGCCGATCAGGAACATGCCGGCCAGCAGGCACAGGCCGCCGGTGCCGGTCACGGTCAGCGCCATGCGCGCACCGCGCCGCGCGTCCTTGCGGTGGTGCCAGTAGCCGATCAGCAAAAACGAAAACAGGCTGGTCAGTTCCCAGAAAAAAGCCAGTTGGATGAGGTTGCCCGACAGCACCAGCCCGACCATGGCGCCCATGAAGGCCAGAAAGAACGAGAAAAAACGCGGCACCGGATCGGCGGCCGACATGTAGTAGCGCGCATACAGCACCACCAGGGTGCCAATGCCCAGCACCAGCATGCAGAACATCCAAGCAAAGCCGTCCATGCGCAGCACCAGGTTCAGCCCCAGCGCCGGTAGCCAGTCCCATTCCTGGCGCAGCACGCCACCGTCGGCCACCGCCGGAAAGTACAGCGCTGCCTGCACCGCGCAGACCAGGGCAATCACACCGGCCAGGGTGGACTCGGTGTTGCGTGCATTCGCAGGCAGTACTGCAGCCACCAGGCTGCCCAGAAAAGGCAGCAGGACAAGAAAAATCAGGGACATGTGCGGCGCATTCTAGAGGCAAGACGCGCCAGGGCAATCGCATCTAAATATCAAGGCCCATGACCCGTGCCAGATAGGCCAAGTCCCATCCAGCCCTCTTGCGCTTGGCCTGCACCCCTACCTTCACCGAGGTCTCGCGCTTGAGCAGCTGCAGCGCCATGCGGCGCAGCAAACTCTGATTGTGTGGCCCCTGATCCTTGTATGACTGCGCCGCATCCTCGCGCATGCCCACATCCAGGCTCCAGTGCAACTGGTTCTCCACACTCCAGTGCGCCCGGATGCTGTGCGCCAGCACGTGCGCCGGGGTGTGCGCCGGCAGGCTGCTGAGGTAGTAGCTGATTTCTTCGCTGGCCGCCTTGCCGCCTTGCTGCCTTGCTGGCGGTGGCGCTGCACCTGCACGATGCACGACAGCGCCGGCCAATGCGCCGCTGCACGGGCCAGCGCCTCGGGGATGGGGCTGACCCGGTAGCTGCGCAGCTCTTTGCGCCCGTGGCCCGAGAAGCGCTCGCTGTACAGGCTGCAGCCCGGCTCGGTGGTGCTGCTGCCCTCAAAGTGCTTTTGCACCACAGCATGCATGTGCTTTTGGTTGCCCTTGAGGCTGAGCACGTAGTCCGCACCGCGCTCCTGCAATTGCCGGGCAATGCTCTTTTGGCAGCCGATGGCGTCGATGGTGACGGTGCAGCCCTTCAGGTGCAGCATGCTCAGCAGCTCGGGGATGGCGCGGATTTCGTTGCTTTTGCCATCGACCTTGCGCTGGCCCAGCAAGAGCCCCATGTCGGCTGCCCAGGCGCTGACCAGGTGCAGCGCTTTGGTCCCGTTGCCCTTGCGACTGCCGCGCACGCTCTTGCCGTCGATGGCTACCGTGCCCTGCACTTGGCCGGCGAGCTGCTGGAGCCACTGCAGACAAGCCCTCTCCAATTGCTGAGCGTCCAGCAGACGAAACACCCGGGCAAAGGTGTCGTGCGAGGGCACCCCTGAGGGCAGGTGCGCAAAGCGGGCGAACCAGTCCTTGTGCAGCTGGGCAAACTGCACCACCTCCACCCAGTTGTCCGCTCCGGCCAGCGTGGCACACAGCGCCATTGCCAGCATGGCTTGCAGATCGTGTCGGCGTGTGCGATTGATGCGTGGGTCTTGTACGCTTTGCAGGTGTTGCAGCAAGTTCATGGGGCATGAGCCCTACCAAACAATGCGACTGATTTCTTCCCGCTGACTGGATTTGTTTAGATGCGATTGCCCTGCAAGACGCGCTGCCATGCTATGAAAAAAGGAGCTGCTGGCGCAGCATCCACCTGCGCTGGAGCCCAAAAAAACCCGCCATGGCGGGTTGGTGGGGGCGCAACAGGCGTTGGGCTATTTCTTTGCCGCGCCAGCCTCTCCCATGGGCGCACCGGCATTGGACGGGGCTGCCTTCGTGCCTTCAGCGGCTTTTTTGGCTTTGGGCGGTGCGGCCGCGGCGCCGCTGAAGGCGCTGCCGTTCACGGTCAGGCCCTGGGCCGAGTATTTGGCCGCCGACGTGGCGCCGACCCCGTTGACGCGGGAGATCAGGTCATTCCAGTCCTTGAACGCGGCCTTTTTGCGCTCGTCCATGATCTTGCCCGACAGCCCCGGCCCGATGCCCTTGATGCTGTCCAGCTCAGCCGCGCTGGCCTGGTTGGCGTCCACGGCAGCAAAGGTGGCTGCAGCGTAGAGCAAGGTGAAAACCGTCAAAATTTTCTTCAGCATGGACAGGACTCCAAAAAGAATGGCACGGCGGAACTGCCGCGCTGCCATCATAGGTTCAATTTTTTACAAAAGGTGACATTTGTTCAAATTTCCTCGATGCGCCGCGCCGGGTAGCTGTCCCAGCTCTGGCAGCCCGGGCACTGCCAGAAATGCTGCCGTGCTTCAAAGCCGCAGGCAGCGCAGCGGTAACGCGTGAGAGGGGCACTGGCACGCTCCAGCGCCCGCTGCACCTGGGGGTGAGACTGTTCGTTCTCCAGGCGCTCGCCCTGCAGCCATTTGGCGGCTGCCACCAGCGAAGGCTCCGCTTCCAGGTGGCGCAGATACCACTGGCGTCCCACATTGGCTTGCGGAGCGGCAGCGTCTTCCAGCACCACGATGGCGTCCAGCACGTCCAGCGAAGGCATGGCGCGGTAGTTGTATTGCAGTGCCCGCAAGACCGCGCCGCTTTGACCGGCCGCCTGGCCGGCCTGCACCAGCAGCGCTGCTGCCAGCGGCAGTGTCTGGGGCGTGTCCGCTCCGAGTTGCAAAAGCGTGGCCACGGCAGCCGCATGGTGGCCCTGCTGGTGTTGCAGGCGCGCCATTTCCAACCGGGGCCGGGGTGCCAGCGGGGCAGCGGTCAGTGCCTGCTGCAGTTTTTCTTCTGCCGCTGCCACACCGTTCTGGGCGGCCAGGGTCAGGGCCTGCTCGCACAGGTAATGGGCCTGGCGAACGCTGAAATCACCCTGCGCCGCAGCATGCATCTTTTGTGCAATGGCGGCGGCGGCCGGCCAATCGCGCGAACGCTCGTAAATGGCCAGCAGCGCCAGCCGTGCCTGGCCTTCAAAAGGAGAGCCCTCAAGGCGCGCCAGTGCTTCTTCGGCATGGGTGAGCAGGCCCGCTTTCAAAAAATCCAGTGCCAGCGCGTGCTGTGCGCGCTGGCGGTCGATGGTGCTCAGGTCGCCGCGCGAGAGCAGGTGCTCATGCACCCGAACAGCACGGTCGTATTCGCCACGGCGGCGAAACAGGTTGCCCAGGGCAAAGTGCAGCTCCGAGGTATCAGGGTCGTTCTGCACCGCTTCGATGAAGGCGTCGATGGCCTGGTCCTGCTGCTCGTTGAGCAGAAAGTTCAGACCCTTGAAATACGCCTTGGGCGCCCGGCGGTTTTCAGCGCGCAACTGGCGCAGGTCAAAGCGCGACGCCAGCCAGCCGAGCATGAACACCAGCGGCAGGCCCAGCAGGATCCAGCTGAGGTCAAATTCCATGGGGTGGCAGTGGCTCGGGCGAAAGCACAGGGGCTGGCGTGACCGGCGCTGCCAACGGTACCGGTGTGGGCGTGGTGGGTGACAGACCGGTGCGCTGGCGCCACCAGCGCGGCAGCATGCCGAGCACACCGACGATGAGGCCGAGTGCAAAGGCGCTCAGCACCACCAGCACCAGCGGCGCGCGCCATTGCGTGCCAAAGAAAAAATGCACCGTGGCATCGTGCTGGTTGTTCAGCGCAAAAGCAAACAGGGTAAAAAAAATGGCTGCCTTGAGCAGCCACAGGAGGTATTTCATGCAGCCCCTTTATGACCAGGGCATTCTATCGGGGCATGTTGCATGCTTGAGCGTGCTGCAATCCCCCGTTTCAGCCGGTGCGCGGAACACCCGGCAGAGAAGGCGAAAAACTGCTGGAGCCTGGGGTGTTGCGGTCCACCGCTTCGCGCAGCGCCTTGCCGGGTTTGAAATGCGGCACCCGCTTGGCCGGAATGGCCACGGCCACGCCGCTGCGCGGGTTGCGTCCCATGCGCGGTGCCCGCTGGGTGACGGAAAAGCTGCCAAAGCCGCGCACTTCGATGCGCTGGCCCTGCACCAAGGCATCGCCCAAGGCTTCCAGCAAGGCCTTGACGGCCATTTCGGCATCGCGCTGGGACAGCTGGCCAAAACGGGAAGCGAGTTCTT
>JAGOCN010000194.1 GCA_017998735.1 Giesbergeria sp. | reverse complement strand
ACCTGGACATCAAGCCGGCCAACATCTTCATCACCGACGACAACAAGGCCGTGATGATCGACTTTGGCGCGGCGCGCGAGGTGCTGTCCAAGGAAGGCAACTTCATCCGCCCGATGTACACGCCCGGCTTTGCCGCGCCCGAGATGTACCGGCGCGATTCGGCCATGGGGCCGTGGACCGACATTTACGCGCTCGGTGCCTGCATGTACGCCTGCATGCAGGGCACGCCGCCCGCCGAAGCGCCCCAGCGCAAGGAAAAGGACCGCCTGACCCTGTCGCTGGCGCGGCTGCGCGGGGTGTACTCCGACAACCTGATCGAAGTGGTGGAGTGGTGCATGGCGCTTGACCCACTGTCGCGCCCGCAGTCGGTGTTTGCGTTGCAAAAGGAACTCTCGCGCGAGGGCGAACGCCGCTACACCCGCCTGAGCGTGGCCGAGAAGATGCGCCTGCAGATCGACACGCTGGTGTCGGACACGCGCAAGACAGGGGCCAGGCCGCGCAGCGCCGCTCGCGAAGCCAAGGGAGGCCAGCCATGATGAAGTTTTCGGTGTTCCAGATCAGCCGGCGCGGCGGGCGCGAGAACAACGAAGACCGCATGGGCTACTGCTACACGCGCGAAGCGGCGCTGCTGGTGCTGGCCGATGGCATGGGCGGCCACCCGCAGGGCGAAGTGGCGGCGCAGCTGGCCTTGCAGACGGTTTCTGCCCTGTTCCAGCGCCAGGCCAGGCCGGCGCTGCAGGACCCGCAGAAGTTTCTGTCGGCGGCGCTGCTGGCGGCGCACCACCAGATCCTGCGCCATGCGAGCGCCAACGGCATGACCGACACCCCCCGCACCACGCTGGTGGCAGCGGTGCTGCAGCAGGGCTGCGTCACCTGGGTGCACTGCGGCGACTCGCGCCTGTACTGGATGCGCGGGGGCGCCCTGCTGCAGCGCACCCGCGACCACACCTACCTGGAGCTGGGCCAGCTGCCCGAAGGCCTGAAGAACATCAACCGCAACCTGCTGTTCACCTGCCTGGGTTCGCCCACCAAGCCCATTTACGACCTGGCCGGCCCGCTGCCGCTGGAGCAGGGCGACCGCCTGCTGCTGTGCTCGGACGGGCTGTGGGGCACCCTGTCGGACGAAACCATCACGCGCGAAGTGGTGCAGCTGCCGGTGGCGGACGCCGTGCCTGAGCTGGTGGAAGCGGCCCTGCGCAAGGCTGGCAGCCACAGCGACAACGTCACGGTGCTGGCGCTGGAGTGGGAAACCCCCGACACCTTTGCCGACACCCAGGGCGTGTCCACCGACTCCATCAGCGACGATGTCTTTGCCACCACCATCCAGGCCGGCGCCCTGGGCGTGCTGGAAGAGCTGGACGACCTGGACGATGCCGCCATCGAACGCTCGATTGCCGAAATCAACGCGGCCATCCAGCGCTCGGCAGAGCGTCGCCGCTAGGCCGGGCACGCTGCCCGGGGCGCGGCGTGCGGTGCGCGGCCTGCACCAGCAGTCTGTGTCCTTTGCAAATGCGGCTTTTGCCCAATTTCCCGAAGCTGCGGCTTTGCCACCCTGCCATTCCGGTTTCCTTCTTTTCAGACCTCTGCCATGACCCCTTTGACCCGCAGCGGCCAGCGCACCGCCAGCCAGTTGCGCCCGGTGCGCATCACCCGCCACTACACGCAGCATGCCGAAGGCGCGGTGCTGATCGAGTTTGGCGCCACGCGCGTGCTGTGCACCGCCACGGTGCAGGAAAAGGTGCCGCCGCACCAGCGCGGCAGCGGCCAAGGCTGGGTGACGGCCGAATACGGCATGCTGCCGCGTGCCACGCACCAGCGCAGCGACCGCGAAGCCGCCAAGGGCAGGCAAAGCGGGCGCACGCAGGAAATCCAGCGCCTGATCGGCCGCAGCCTGCGCGCAGTATTTGACCTGCAGGCACTGGGCGAGCGCACCATCGTGCTTGACTGCGACGTGATCCAGGCCGATGGCGGCACGCGCACGGCGGCCATCACCGGCGCCTGGGTGGCTGCCAGCGATGCGGTGGCGACGCTGCTGGGCAGCGGCAAGCTGATCGCTTCGCCGATCCGCGGCCCGGTGGCGGCGATTTCGGTTGGCATTGTGCAGGGCACGCCGGTGCTGGACCTGGACTATGCGGAAGACGCCGGCTGCGACACCGACATGAACGTGGTCATGACGGGTGCAGGACACTTTGTCGAAGTGCAGGGCACCGCCGAGGGCGCCGCCTTCACGCGCCTTGAGATGGACCAGCTGCTGGCCCTGGCGGAGCGCGGCATTGCCGAGCTGGTGCAATTGCAGCAGCAGGCTCTTGCTATTAATTAAATAGCTGCTGGCGCAGGCTGGACATGCGCTGGAGGCACTTTTGACCATGAAAATCGTATTGGCATCGAACAACCTCGGCAAGTTGGCCGAACTGCAGCACATGCTGGCACCGCTGGGCGTGGAGCTGGTGCGCCAGGCCGACCTGGGCGTGGGCGAAGCCGAAGAGCCACACCGCACCTTTGTGGAAAACGCGCTGGCCAAGGCGCGCTTTGCCTCGGCCCACACCGGCCTGCCGGCGCTGGCCGACGACGCCGGCCTGTGCGTTGACGCCTTTGGCGGCCTGCCGGGCGTGGACACGGCGCACTACTGCACGCAGTTCGGCCTGGAGAAAAGCGACGACAACAACGTGGTGGCCTTGCTGAAGCAGCTGCAGGGCGAAGACAACCGCCGTGCCGCCATGGTCAGCACGCTGGTGGCCGTGCGCAGCCCGCAAGACCCTGAGCCGCTGATCGCGGTGGGCCGCGTGGCGGGCGAAATCACCCGCGAGCGGCGCGGCAGCAACGGCTTTGGTTTTGACCCGGTGATGTTTGTGCCGGAACTCGGCAAAACCTTTGCCGAGCTGCCCACCGTGGTGAAAAACGCCTACAGCCACCGGGGCCGCTCGTCCCGCCACATGCTGGAGTTGCTGCGCGAACACTGGGGGCTGTGAACCCCCCTGCGCCGCTGCGCGCCTTCCCCCCGGGGGGACACCGCCAGCGCGGCGGGGCGGCCCTTGCGCGGCGGTTGCTGGTTTGGAGCGCGCTGCTTGCAACCGGCTTGTGCAATGCCTGACGCCCTCACGCCCCCGACCACTGAAAATTTGTATGGCCATTTCCAATATTTCCAGCATTCCCATCGTTCCCGACCACGCCGAACCAGCGCCGGCGCCGCTGCGCGATGTGCAGCATTCCATGCGCCCCGGCGTGCTGCAGCTGACCAGCCTGCCGCCGCTGTCGCTCTATGTGCACCTGCCCTGGTGCCTGAAAAAATGCCCGTACTGCGATTTCAACTCGCACGAATGGAAAGGCGTGGGCGGCACAGACGCGGCCGGCAGTGCCATCCCAGAACAGCGCTACCTGGACGCCCTGGTGGCCGACCTGGAAGCCGCCCTGCCGCTCATCTGGGGCCGGCCGGTGCACAGCATCTTCATTGGCGGCGGCACGCCCAGCCTGTTTTCGCCGCAGGCCATCGACCGGCTGCTGGGCAACATCCGCGCACGCCTGCCGCTGGTGGCCGATTGCGAAATCACGCTGGAAGCCAACCCCGGCACCTTTGAAAAAGACCGCTTTCGCGCCTTTCGCGCGGCCGGCGTCACGCGCCTGTCGGTGGGCGTGCAAAGCTTCAACGACCGGCACCTGCAGGCGCTGAGCCGCGTGCACGACAGTGCCCAGGCGGTGGCGGCGGTGCAAGAAGCTGCCAGTGCCTTTGGCACCTTCAACCTTGACATCATGTACGCGCTGCCCGGCCAGACCATGGCCGAGCTGGACCAGGATTTGCACACCGCGCTGCAGCTCGCGCCACCGCACATTTCCATCTACCACCTGACCATCGAGCCGAACACGCTGTTTGCCAAGTTCCCCCCGGCGATTCCGGCAGACGACGATGCCTACGCGATGCTCGACCGCATCACCGAGCTGACCGGCCAGGCGGGCATGGAGCGCTACGAGATTTCGGCCTATGCCCAGCCCGGCCACGCCTGCTGGCACAACCGCAACTACTGGCAGTTTGGCGACTATCTGGGCATTGGCGCGGGTGCGCACAGCAAGCTCAGCTTTGCCCACCGCGTGGTGCGCCAGACACGCTTTCGCGACCCGGCCCGCTACATGGACCACGCCCTGGCGGGCCACGCCGTGGCGCAGGACGAAGAGGTGCGCCGCGCCGACCTGCCATTCGAATACATGCTCAACGCGCTGCGCCTGCGCGAGGGCTTTGCACTGCAGGACTTCACCGAGCGCACCGGTCTGCCGGTCACGGCCATTGCCAAGGCGCTGGAAGAGGCCGAGCGCAAGGGTCTGATCGAGCGCAGCCTGGCGCATGTGCGCCCGACCGAGCGCGGTTTTGATTTCCTGAGCGACCTGCAGGCGCTGTTTCTGGCGGACTGAGCCGGCCAGCGCAAAAGCGCCCGGCCTTGGAGCGCTAAACCGCCGTTCAGACAGACGCCGCGGAAGCGCCTTGCGCCGTGCCAGCCGCCACTGCGGGCTTGCCCAGCGCCGCGCAGGCAGCAGCCGCAATGTCCAGCGAGCGCAGGCGCAGCGCCGGGTCAAACACATCGCTCACCAGCATCAGCTCGTCGGCGCGGGTGAGCTGCTGCAGCCGCGCCATGCCCTGCCGCACGGTCTCGGGTCCGCCAATGACGGCAGCGGCCAGAAAGTCGTTGATGGCGGCGCTG
>JAGOCN010000193.1 GCA_017998735.1 Giesbergeria sp. | reverse complement strand
TGCCGGCCGGCTGGCTGGCCTGGTCGTCCAAGGCTTCCCAGGTCTGGCGGTAGCCCACGCAGCGCATCGAAGGCAGGTCGGGGTACAGGTCGCCGCGCGCACGCAGGCCGCGCACCTCGTCCACCAGACCGGCCTGCAGCATGGCGTCAAAGCGCAGCGCAATGCGGGCATGCAGCCAGGCGCGGTCTTGCGGTTCCAAAGAAAAAAGGGCTCCAGCGCTTATGGGGCTTGCGCCAGCAGCTATGTTTTTAGGAGCAGCGGAGTTGGAGTTGGAGTTGGAGTTGGAGTTGGAGTTGGTGTGGGTGTGGGTGTGGGTGTGGGTGTGGGTGTGGGTGTGAAAGCTGGACAGCGGCTGGCCCGACACCTGCCACACCTCCAGCGCCCGCTGGATGCGCTGGCTGTCTGCAGGTGCCAGCCGTGCGGCAGTGACCGGGTCCACCAGCGCCAGCTCGGCATGCAGCGCCGGCCAGCCGTGTTCGAGGGCGCGCGCTTCAATCTGCGCACGCACGGCGGGGTTGGCGGCCGGCATGGCGTCGATGCCGTCCACCAGGGCCTTGAAATACAGCATGGTGCCGCCCACCAGCAGCGGCAGCGCGCCGCGTGCGCCAATCTCGGCAATCAGCTGCGTGGCGTCGCGCACAAAGTCGGCCGCGCTGTAGGCATGCAATGGGCCCCGGATGTCGATCAGGTGGTGCGGCACGGCGGCCAGCTCGGCTGGCGTGGGCTTGGCGGTGCCGATGTCCATGCCGCGGTACACCAGCGCCGAATCGACACTGATGATTTCCACCGGCAGGTGGTGCCTTGCCAGCACCACCGCCACGGCCAGCGCGCCGGCGGTCTTGCCCGAAGCGGTGGGGCCGGCAATCGCAATGCAGGGCAGGGCGGGTGCGGTCATGGCGTGGTGGTCATCGGGGCGGTTTCTGGCAGGCAGGTGGCAATGCCCGTGGCGCGCCAGCGGCCAGAGCTGCGCCTCCATCCCGGCCTTGTGCCAGCGGCAGAAGCAGCCAGGCCTGCAGCCTGGGCATCGCAAAAAGGCGTGGGCCCGCTATCGGTCAGCCGTACACAGCGGCAGGTGAAAAAAGTGGCATATGCCACCGCGCAGGGGGTGTTTGAAGTGGAACGCAGAGGGGCAAAAGGCATGGCCGCCAAAGCGTAGCAGACGCCATGGCCTGCCCCTGCATTCCCATCAGCCGAGTTTTTTCAGCAATGCTTCGGCTGCGGGGTGCGACGAGGCCGGGTTCTGGCCGGTGACCAGCAGGCCATCTGTCAGCACATGCACCTGCCAGTCGCCGGCCTTGGAGTACTGGCCGCCGTTTTCCGTGAGCATGTCTTCCACCAGAAACGGCACCACATCGGTCAGGCCGGACGCCTTTTCTTCGCTGTTGGTGAAGCCGGTCACCTGCTTGCCGCGCACCACCGACTGGCCGTCGGCGGTTTTGGCGTGGCGCAGCACGCCGGGGGCGTGGCACACGGCGGCCACGGGTTTGCCGCTGGCCAGCATCTGTTCGATGAGTGCAATCGATGCCTTGTCTTCGGCAAGGTCCCACAGCGGGCCGTGGCCACCGGGGTAGAACACGGCATCAAAGTCGGCGGCCGACACTTCGGCCAGCGTGTGGGTGTGCGCCAGTGCGTTCTGCCCGGCGGTGTCCTTCTTGAAGCGGCGCGTGGCGTCGGTCTGCGCATCGGGCTCGTCGCTTTTGGGGTCGAGGGGCGGCTGGCCGCCCTGGGGCGAGGCCAGCGTGATGTCGGCGCCGGCGTCCAGAAACACGTAGTAGGGCGCGGCAAATTCTTCCAGCCAGAAGCCGGTTTTCTTGCCGGTGTCGCCGAGCGCGCTGTGCGAAGTCAAAACCATCAGAATCTTGTGGGCCATGGGAATGGGTCTTTCTTTGAGGGAAAACAGAAAAAAGCGAAAGGACGATGGTGCGCCCGGCGCCTCAGCCCGGCCGTCAGACAGGCCGCCGAACGGGTGCCGGTGCAGGGTGGGCAGGGACCAGAATGCAGTCGGTTACAGCGCGCCTTCCAGCACGCGGCGGCTCACTTCCAGGGTCACTTCGCGCTGTTCGCCCAGGCGCGTCATGCCGTGCGCTTCCAGCTGCTTGAGCACCGCATCGATCGCCTCGGCCCCCAGGTTGTAGGCGCCCAGGCGCGTGGGAATGCCCATGGCTTCAAAGAAGGCGCGGGTGTGCGCAATGGCGGCATCGACGCGCTCGTCCGGCGTGCCGCTGGTGATGCCCCAGACGCGTTCGCCGTACTGCAGCAGCTTGGCCTGCTTTTGCTCGCGGCGCTGGTCCAGCATGGACGGCAGCACGATGGCCAGCGTGCGTGCATGGTCGATGCCGTGCAGGGCGGTGAGCTCATGGCCGACCATGTGCGTGGACCAGTCCTGCGGCACACCGGCGCCGATCAGGCCGTTCAATGCCAGCGTGGCCGCCCACACCAGGCTGGCGCGGTCGTCGTAGTTCGGTTCTGTGTCGGCCAGCAGGCGCGGGCCGATGTCCACCAGGGTTTGCAGAATGCCTTCGGCAAAGCGGTCCTGCAGCGGCGTGTTGGCCGGGTAGGTCAGGTACTGCTCCACCGTGTGCACAAAGGCATCCACCACGCCGTTGGCCAGCTGTTTTACGGGCAGGGTGTAGGTTTTGGTCGGGTCCAGCACCGAGAACACCGGGAAGCAGTGCGCACTGCCAAAGGCCAGTTTGGCGCCGATGCTGCGGCGTGTGATGACGCCGCCGCTGTTCATTTCCGAACCGGTGGCGGGCAGCGTCAGCACCGTGCCAAAAGGCAGCGCCCGGGTGATGTTGCGGCCGTGCTTTTCCAGAATGCTCCAGGCATCGTTGCCTTCAAACAGCGCGGCAGCGGCAATGAATTTCACCGCATCAATGACCGAGCCGCCGCCCACCGCCAGCAAGAAGTCGAAGTTGCCGTCCTTGACCTGCTGCACCGCCTGCATGGATGTTTCGTAGCTGGGGTTCGGCTCGATGCCGCTGAAGGTGGCGTGCTGGCGGGCGCCCAGCGCCTGGCGCACTTCGGCCAGCGTGCCGGTTTTTTCAGCACTGCTGCCGCCGACCAGGATCAGCACCTTGGCATCGGCGGGCACCAGCGTGCCCAGGTCGGCAATGCGGCCCTTGCCAAAAACGATGCGGGTGGGGTTGTGAAAGTCAAAGTTCTGCATGAAGGCTCCGGGGGTAGGGGACAGGGAAAAAAAAGTGGACAAGGAAGAAAAAGGGGAAACAACCGAGCCCCTGCAAAAGGGAGTGCCCAGGGCGCACCCCGCAGGGGTCGCTTCAGCCGGGCTGCGGCGCGCCCAGCAGCCGCTCGGTGCTGCGCAATGCATGGTCAAACGCGCTGCCATCGCGGCGCAGCTTGGCCAGCAGGCTGGCACCCAGCCACAACTGGTACAGGGTCAGGGCGGTGTCGTGCGGCGGCAGGGCAGTGGGCAGCGAGCCGTCGGCGCGGCCTTCGTCGATGCAGTCGGCAATGCGCTGCACCACCTGCTCGGTGCCATCGCGCAGCGCCAGGCGCATGGCTTCGGAAATGTCGGCCACCTCGGCGCTGAGCTTGACGATCAGGCACTTGCCAGTGCCCTCAGATGCGCTGCAACCGGCTGCAGCGCTGTCGCACTGCGACACATTCCAGTGCGCCCAGTAGCGCATCAACCGCGTACGCGCCGGTGTGCCATCGGCGCGCAGCAGGCGGTCAAGCTGCTCCAGATAGGCAGCGGTGTAGCGCGTCAGCAGCGCCTCGCCAAAGCGCTCCTTGGAAGCAAAGTAGTGGTAGAACGAACCTTTGGGCACGCCGGCCGTGGACAGGATTTCGGCCAGGCCGACACCGACAAAACCCTTGCGCGCCACCAGGCGTTCGCCGCAGTCGAGGAGGTGGTGCCTGGCACTGGCAGGCACGCCAAGATGTGGAGTGGCGCTGGCCGTGTCGGTGGAAAGAGGAAGGGGGTTTTTTGTAAGCACCCGCCGATTGTGGCGCAAATAGACCGGTCGTCTAGTGGCTGCCAGTGTGTCCTTGCATTGGGCAGGGCCATGCGGCGCGTTCAGGGTGCGGAAACGAAACAAGGAGCCGAAGCTCCTTGTTTTTGCATCCATCCATCCATCTGTCCGGCGCGGTGCAGTGCGGTGCGCCGGATGTCAGAAGGGATTTTTCAGACCACGCCCTGCGCCAGCATGGCGTCGGCCACCTTCACAAAACCGGCCACGTTGGCGCCGTTGATGTAGCTGACGCTGCCATCGGCGCGCTGGCCGTGCTTGACGCAGGCGGCATGGATGCCCTGCATGATGGTCAGCAGGCGGGCGTCCACCTCTTCGGCGCTCCAGGACAGGCGCATGGCGTTCTGGCTCATCTCCAGGCCCGAGGTGGCGACACCGCCGGCGTTGCTGGCCTTGCCGGGGGCGTACAGCACGCCGGCGGCCTCGAACACCTTGGCGGCTTCGTTGGTGCAGGGCATGTTGGCGCCTTCGGCCACGCACAGCACACCGTTCTGGATCAGCAGATGGGCGTCTTCCTCGGTCAGTTCGTTCTGCGTGGCGCAGGGCAGGGCGATGTCCACCGGCACATGCCAGGGGCGCACGCCGGCTTCAAAGCGCGTGCCAGTGCGTTCAGCGTAGTCGCCCACACGGCCGTACAGGTGGTTTTTCACCTCCATCAGCTCGGCCAGCTTTTCGGGGGTGAAGCCGTCCTCGTCCACCACCGTGC
>JAGOCN010000192.1 GCA_017998735.1 Giesbergeria sp. | reverse complement strand
CAGCCTGTTGTGCGAATCCGGATGGAAAACCGTGCTCAGGTACACCGCACGCTGCACGCAGTGCGCGCTGCGGCTGAACACAGGCAGGCCGCGCTCGCGCAGCATCCACGGCCCGCTGGCGCGCGCCAGCCAGCCGATACCGCCGCGTGCACACAGTGCTATCAGGCGTTCCTGGGCCAATGCACCAAGCGCCTGCGGCTGCCAGCCGTCCAGCAGCACCGGGTGGCCCAGGGTGGCCGCCAACAGGCTGGCGTTTGGCCCCTGCGGGCGCTCGGCATCCCACAGCAGGCCCAGCCCCTGGTGCAGGCCCTGCTGCAGTGCCACCCCGGCGGAAGCCAGCGGCAGCCACACCAGCGCACGTGGATGCACGGCATGCAACCCTTGTAGCGCAGCGGCCAGTGGCGCTGCCAGTGCGCTGCGGCCCATCAGCCCGAACAGCACTGCGCTGTGCCCGGCATAGCGGCGGGCCAGGCGCAGGTGGTGGCCATGCATCCACAGCCGCGCTTCCATGCGCAGCAGGGTGTAGGTGCCTGCCTTGGCCAGCTGGGCAATGTGCCGGTCCAGCGCCGCCAGGGCTGCAGGCTGCAGCTGCGCCACCAGGTGCAGGTCCAGGGACACGCAGCGCTGGCCAGGCGGCACATCTGCCAGCAGGGTGCAGGTGTCTTGCAATGCCGACGCAAAATCGCAGGCAGCCGCTGCACCATGCCACTGCAAAGGCAGCTGCACGCCGCGCAGCTGCACCCGCTGGCCATCGGGCCGGCACAGGACGCCGCCGTGCACGCCCAGCCAGTCCGTGGTGCCTGGCGCTGGTGTGGTGGTGGTTGTGCGGGACTGCGCTGCCGGACGCGCAGCGCTGGCAGCAGGTGCCTTGACCGCAGCGCCTGGGCGGGCGGAGCGCGGGGCAAGCGGCGGGCGCGACCCCGGACGTGGCGGCGGGCCTGTAGAAGAAGACGCTGCAGCAGGCGCTGCCAAAGCGCCGGGCCCGCGGTGCAGCACCGGCTTGCGCTGTGGCTGTGCCCGTGCACCCGCTGGTGGACTGCGGCGCAGCGGCGCAACCGAAGCCGGGCGTTCGCGCACTGCAGATGGAATGCGCACACGGGCGCTGGAGTTGGGGCGGTCCAAATCTGGCAGCGGGGGCCGCGCCGTGGCGGGCGGCGGCGCTGAGTGTCGGGGCGGTGCAGTGCGTTTGCCATTGGCAGCAGGGCGCGGCGCACTGCGTTCGGGCCTGGGCGGCAGGGGTGGCTTCACTGCCGTGGCTGCAGGTTCAGAGGGTTTGTGCTGCTGGCTGCTGCTCCGCCTGTTTCTATTGCTATTGCTATTGGTACTGGAGCGCAGGGACTGGGCGCTCGGGCGGGGTGATGCTGGCGCCAGACGCTGCGCCTTGGCAGGTGCTTCGCGTGGCGGCAAGGGAACGCCAGCCTGGCGCACCACAGCCGGGCGTTCGCGCGGTGGCAAGGGATTGGCAAAGCGCTGGGCTGCAGGCAGCAAGCGCTCGCGGGGCGGCAGCGGCGCACCTGGGCGCGCCTCGGCACCGCTGCGGCTGGCCTGGTGTTGTCCTGCCGCCTGGCGCCGCTCCGCCCGCTGGTGCGCCTGCTGCTGGCGGGCGGCCGCTTCCGCGCGGCGCGCCTGCACCAAATGCGGAAAGCGGGGGCGGCTCATGGCGCTGGGTCCGGTGCGGTGGCTGTGCGCGGTCAGTCGCCAAAGGTGACCTTGACCTTGGCCGGGTCGGTGGCATCGATGGTCACGATGCGCGGCATGATGCGCGCCGGCGGCGGCACTGGTTTGAGCGTGGTGCGCAGCAGGCTGGAGCCTTCGGCGGAATAGTCGTAGGTCGATGCGGTCTTGTAGTTCACATGCGAGGCAAAGGTGGTGGACACCGAGCCCGAGCCGCCAAACCCGAACAGCGAGGCATGCGCTTCGGCTTCGGTGCTGACTTCCAGTTCGGCGCCCACTTCAAATTCACGCGAGGACGACGAACGGTGGCTGATGGAAATCTTCACCTCGATCAGCGATTCGGTGAACTGGTAGAAGGTGGGCATCAGGCCCGCCTGCATCAGCGTCATGCTCACCGCCTTGGCGCTTTCGGTGCGCACGGCAATGGTTTCCACATTGCCGGTGCTGGCGCCGGGCAGTTCCACACCGGCGTCCAGGGTGTCCGACAGCTTTTTCTTTTCCACGATTTCGTAGATGTCGGGAATGACGCTCACCCTGAGCTTGGCCAGGGCGCGTGCGGTGTCCAGCGACGACTTGTCCAGCCTGCGCTGGCCCTGGGCGATGGCATTGGCCATCTTGTAGATCATGTCCGGGAAGGGGACGTTCAGAAGTTCCTGGCCGATGCTCATGGTGTGCCTCTTGCGTTGTGTTGCAGGGAAATGCTGACGCCGGTGGCGTCGGCCGGGTGCGGGGCCACTGGCCTGTGCCAGGTCAGCGGCCGGTGCCGGGGGCTGCTGCGTGTGTCAGGCGCTGCAGATGCAGGTTCGGCAGGTTCAACAGGTTCGGCAGGAGCAGGTGCCGCCGGGGTGCGGCTGGCCAGTTGGGCCGCAACATTGGCGGCAAAAAGCTGGCGCAGCTTGTCTGCTGCCCGTCCATGGGGGTTCAGGTTCAGACCGCCACAGGTTTCCACCGCCCGGTGCTGCTGAAAAAAGCCGGCCCGCCGGTCGTCGAACGCAGCAACCAGGCCCGCATCGCCCGCCGCCATCAGGATGAAACCACCAGAGCGGTGAATGGCTTCGGCCAGTTCCTCACGCACCGCGTCGTCGTTCTGGAACGCGGCCCGAAGGCTGATGAGGAAAATCTGGTGCGACATGACCACGCCTCCACACAATTGCTTCCTTGGGCCGAGGAAAAGCGCAAGAAAGTTTGTGAAAACCTTCTTTTTTGCGTCACCTTGGCGACAAGGTACTGCGGAACTTTTTTTATGTCCATAAAGAACCCTGGGTATTTCAATTGGTTACCCACGGTTTTTGAATGCCCTGCTGGTGCGTGCTTCATGGCCACGCAGGAGAAGCGGCATGCCTGCAGTGCCGGTTTGGCAAGCAGCGCCTTTCAGGGGCACCGAACCAATTCAGAGGCGGCGAGACTATAGACTCGGCTGTGTTTCTTTTCCCTGTGCAATGGGATAAGAAAAACGGCTTTCACGCAGGTGGAGCATGCGCCACCAGCTACATAAACAATAGCAATTTTTGGAGACAGGATGAACGTTGCAGGTTTTGCCGGTTTTTCGGGCAGTGGCAAGACCACGCTGGTCGAGCAATTGATACCCTTGCTGCGCCAGCGCGGCCAGCGGGTGTCGGTGGTCAAGCATGCGCACCACCGCTTTGACATCGACCACCCCGGCAAGGACAGCTACCGCCACCGCCAGGCGGGCGCGTTCGAGGTAGTGGTGGCGTCCAGCCACCGGCTGGCGCTCATCCGCGAATTCGAGCAGCCCGCGCAGCTGAGCGTGCACCAGCTGCTGGCCGAACTGGACGAGCGCGTCGACTGGGTGCTGGTCGAAGGTTTGAAGGAAAGCGACGTGCCAAAGATCGAAGTCTGGCGCGCCCCCACCGGCCAGCACCCCGCCCGCCGCACCTTGTACGGCGAAGACCCTTTTGTGGTGGCCGTGGCCACCGACGACGCCCGCCAGCTGCCGCTGCCCACCCAGCTGCCGGTGCTGGACCTGAACCACCCGGCCGCCATTGCCGACTGGATGCTGGCCCACCGCGCGCGCTTTGCCTATGACCGCAGCGCCATCGCTCTGGAGAATTTCTGACATGCCCTTGTCCGTGAAAACATTCACCCCCCTGAAACCGCTGGACGACGCCATGGCCGAGCTGCTGGCCCATGCCGAGCCCCTGGCGGGCTTTGACACGGTGGACACCTTTGACGCCGATGGCCGCGTGCTGCGCCAGGGCGCCCTCTCACCCCTGCAGGTGCCGCCGCAGGACAACAGCGCCATGGACGGTTATGCCGTGCGCTGCCAGGACGTGGCGCAGGCCGGCGCCGTGCTGCCGGTGTCGCAGCGCATTGCCGCCGGCAGCGTGGGCACGCCCCTGCAGCCGGGCACGGCGGCGCGCATCTTCACCGGCGCGTCGATTCCACCCGGCGCCGACGCGGTGCTGATGCAGGAAGACTGCAGCGCGCTGGACGGCGGCCAGGTGCAGGTCAATGCCGTGCCGCAGCCAGGCCAGTGGGTGCGCCGCGCCGGCGAAGACATTGCGCTCGGCGCCGAAGTGCTGGCCGCCGGCACGCGCCTGACGCCGGCCGAGCTGGGCCTGGCCGCCAGCATCGGACTGGCGCAGCTGCAGGTAGCGCGCCGACCGCGCGTGGCGCTGTTTTCCACCGGCGACGAGCTGGTCATGCCGGGCGAAGTGGCGCCACAAGACATGCGCCCCGGCGCCATCTACAACAGCAACCGCTTCTTTTTGCGCGCCATGCTGCTGCGGCTGGGCTGCGAAGTGAGCGACTTCGGCATCGTGCCGGACCGGCGCGACGCCACCATTGCCGCGCTGCAAAAGGCCGCCGAGGGGCACGACCTGATTTTGACCAGCGGCGGCGTGTCGGTGGGCGAGGAAGACCACATCAAGCCGGCCGTACAGGCGCTGGGCCAGCTGGACCTGTGGCAGATCGCCGTCAAGCCGGGCAAGCCCTTTGCCTATGGCCGCGTGGGGCAGGCGCATTTCATGGGGCTGCCGGGCAACCCGGTGTCCAGCTTTGTGACCT
>JAGOCN010000191.1 GCA_017998735.1 Giesbergeria sp. | reverse complement strand
CTTCATCACGCCCATCGACCGTGAGCAGATCCACTCGCTCATCAACACCATGGACGACGTGGCCGACCTGATCCAGGACTCTGCCGAAACCATGTCGCTGTACGACGTGCGCCACATGACCCCGGAGATTGCGCTGCTGACCGAGCTGAGCGTCAAGTCCTGTGGGCACCTGCGCTCTGCGGTCAATCTGCTCAACAAGCTGGCGGACAACGCCACGGCCGAGAACGCCCTCAAGACCTGCGAGGAAATCGACCGGCTGGAAAGCGAAGCCGACCGGGTGCTGCGTGCGGCCATGAGCAAGTTGTTCCGCGAAGAAGCCGATGTGCGCGAACTCATCAAGCTCAAGGCGATTTACGAGCTGCTGGAAACCATCACCGACAAGTGCGAGGACGTGGCCAACCTGATCGAGGGCATCGTCCTCGAAAACTCCTGATTTGCGGGCAACGGTTCTTTTTCATTCATGGAAACCGCACAAACTGCCCTGTGGATCGTCGTTCTCCTGGTCACGCTGGCCATCCTGTTCGATTTCATGAACGGGTTTCACGACGCTGCCAACTCCATTGCCACCGTGGTTTCCACCGGGGTGCTCAAGCCCGGCCAGGCCGTGGTCTTTGCCGCTTTCTTCAATGTCGCGGCGTATTTTGTTTTTCATCTGACGGTGGCGGCCACGATCGGCAAGGGCATCGTGCAGCCAGGCATCGTGGACACGCATGTGGTGTTTGGCGCCCTGGTGGGGGCCATTGCCTGGAATCTGATCACCTGGTACTACGGCATTCCCAGCAGCTCGTCGCATGCGTTGATCGGCGGCATTGTGGGCGCCGTGATTGCCAAGGCGGGCGCAGGTGCCCTGGTGGCTTCGGGAATCTGGAAAACCGTGGCCTTCATCTTCATTTCGCCGCTGCTGGGGTTCCTGCTCGGCTCGATGATGATGATTGCAGTCGCCTGGGCCTTCCGGCACACGCGGCCCAGCCATGTTGACAAGTGGTTCCGGCGCTTGCAGCTGGTCTCCGCTGGCGCCTACAGCCTGGGCCATGGCGGCAACGACGCGCAAAAGACCATAGGCATCATCTGGTTGCTGTTGATTGCCACCGGCTACACCTCTGCCGGTGATGCCGAGCCGCCGACCTGGGTCATCCTGAGCTGCTACCTGGCCATTGGCTTTGGAACCATGTTCGGTGGCTGGCGCATCGTCAAGACCATGGGCCAGAGAATCACCAAGCTCAAGCCGGTGGGTGGTTTTTGCGCTGAAACCGGCGGTGCGCTG
This sequence comes from Giesbergeria sp., assembly GCA_017998735.1. Taxonomy (GTDB): domain Bacteria; phylum Pseudomonadota; class Gammaproteobacteria; order Burkholderiales; family Burkholderiaceae_C; genus Simplicispira. The sequence continues at coordinate 3,440 of JAGOCN010000191.1, read as the reverse complement.
ACGCTGTTTCTGGCCACCATCCTGGGCATTCCGGTGTCCACCACGCACACCATCACGGGCGCCATCGTGGGTGTGGGTTCCACCCAGCGCGCCAGCGCGGTGCGCTGGGGCGTGGCCGGCAACATCGTCTGGGCGTGGGTGCTGACCATTCCTGCCAGCGCCCTGGTGGCGGCCGCAGCCTACTGGATCAGCCTGCAGCTGTACTGAGCCCTTGCAGGCTTTACAGGCTGTACACGCTGGACAGGCTTTGAAGTTTGTGCAGACTGCTGCTGCTGCACCATTGCTATTGAAAAGAGAGCTTCCGGCGCTTGCTGCACAAGGGCTGGAGGCTCTTTTGGCTTGTAAAAATCGGCAGGTCAGTCAGCTCACTGCGAAATCTTGCGCGCTTCCTCGATCTGGTATTCGAAATACCTTTGAAAGCTGAACGCCAGCGTGGCCATCAGCACGGCCGTGCCAATCATCAAGGCCAGCGCCATGGCGACAACGGTGAACCACTGGGTCTGGCCGGGGGCTGCGTCTGCGGCGGCTTTGGGGTTGAAACGCATGTTCCATTTCTCCGGCGTCATCAGTCCGTACAGGATGGCGCGCAGCGCGCAGCCCGCCACCGTCACGCCCAGCAGCGGAATCAGCAGCCAGCTCCACTGGTCGTCCTGGCCGAATTGCTGCACACGCTCGACCCCGTACATGCCAAGGGCCGTGGGAATGGGCAGCAGCCAGCCCAGCATGTCACCCAGTCCGTACAGGTAAAAACGGTGCAGGCCGAAAGGCCCGCCCACAAAGGCCAGCCAGGCCGCCACAGTCTTGTTTTTCATGCCGGGCATTATTCCGGTGAAGTGCGGTCGCCCGCACCCAGGGGTTTCTCCATCAGCACCACATCGCGCCAGGCGCCATGCTTCCAGCCCACCGAGCGCAGCACGCCGGCATGCGTGAAACCCGAAGCAGCGTGCAGCCCGATGGACGCCAGGTTGGCCGAATCGCCAATCACGGCCAGCAGCTTGCGCACGCCGGCCGTTTCGCAGTCGCGCAGCAGGGCCGACAGCAGGGCATGCCCCACGCCCTGGCCGCAGGCGCTGGCAGCCACATACACCGAATCCTCGGCAGAAAAACGGTAGGCCGGGCGCGGCTTGAACCAGTTGGCATAGGCAAAACCCAGCACCTCGCCGCTGCCCTCGGCCACTGCCACCAGCCACGGCAGGCCGCGTGCCAGCACTTCAGCGCGCCGCGCCGCCATGTCGGCTGCACCGGGGGCGTCGATTTCAAAGGTGCCGGTGCCATGCACCACATGGTGTGCATAAATGGCGGTGATGGCAGCAAGGTCGCTGCCCTGGCTGGCACGGATAAAAGGCATGGGAACAACCTGGATATAATCGGCGGCTTTGCAGCGTGTCGCTGGCCGGGTGGCCATGTCGCGTGTCTCAACGTTGCGAACACAGGGCCATGGCGCGCAGCGCCAGCCCACCACCCAAGGATAAATCATGGTCGTCATCCGACTCTCTCGCGGCGGTTCCAAAGGCCGTCCCTTCTTCAACATCGTCGTTGCCGACAAGCGCGTGCGCCGCGATGGCCGCTTCATCGAGCGCCTGGGCTTTTACAACCCCACCGCCAAGGACACCGAAGAAGGCCTGCGCATTGCGCAAGACCGCCTGGCCTATTGGCAAGGTGTGGGCGCCCAGTCCAGCCCCACGGTGGACCGCCTGATCAAGCAGGCTGCCAAGAAGACCGTGGCCGCTGCGGCCTGAGCGTTTTCGTTCCTGCCAAGGCGGGTTTCGTCGCTTTCTGCCGACGGAACCCGCTTTTTGTTTTTTTGCCTGCCCCTGTTTCAAGCTTTTGACTTGCTGCCATGCCTTCTGAACTGAACCTGCCTCCCGTGGACCTGCCTGCCGACGCCGTGGAAGTCGGCCGCATCACCAGCGCCTGGGGCGTGCAGGGCTGGTTCAAGGTGCTGACCCACAGCACCGACCCGCAGGCCGTGCTGGCCAGCCGCCAGTGGTTTCTGCAGCCCAGTGAAAAAGGAGCGCGCACCTTCAGTGGCACCGCGCTGCTGCCTGTCCGCCAGGCCAAGCTGCATTCGGGCACGGTGGTGGCGCTGGCAGACGGCATTGGCGACCGCGACAGCGCCGAGCTGCTGCGCGGCGCGCGCATTTTCGTGCCGCGCTCGGTATTTCCTGCGGCCAGCACGGACGAGTACTACTGGGTGGACCTGATCGGGCTGGACGTGGTCAACCGTGAAGGCGTGGCGCTGGGCCAGGTCAGCGACCTCTTGACCACCGGACCGCAAACTGTGCTGGTGATCGCCTTTGAGGACGCCGGCAAGCCGCAGGAGCGCATGGTTCCGTTCGTGTCGGCCCATGTGGATGCGGTGGACCTGCCGGGGCGGCGCATCACGGTGGACTGGCAGGCGGATTTTTGAATGGCTATTGCCATTGCCACTGCCAGCGCGCCGGTTCTGGCCGTGTGGCCAGGGGGCTTGGAAGGCCTGCGGTTTTTGTGCCTGCAGCGGTTGAAGAGGGTGCTCCATGCGCTTTGATGTCATCACGCTGTTTCCCGAGCTTTTTGCCCCGTTCCTGAGCACCGGCGTGACGCGCCGTGCCTTTGCCAGTGGCGCCGTGGACGTGCAGCTGTGGAACCCGCGCGACCACGCCGAAGGCAACTACCGGCGAGTCGACGACCGGCCCTTTGGCGGCGGCCCCGGCATGGTGATGATGGCGCCGCCGCTGGCACGCTGCCTGCAGGCGATCCGCACGGCACGTGCAGAAGCGCCCGCAAGCGAAGCGCCGCTGGTGCTTTTTTCGCCCATCGGCGCGCCGCTGCAGCATGTGGAGGTGGCCGGCTGGGCTGCCAGCCAGGGCGCGGTGCTGCTGTGCGGGCGCTACGAGGGCATTGACCAGCGTTTCATCGATGCGCATGTCGATGTGCAGATCAGCCTGGGCGACTTTGTGCTCTCCGGGGGGGAAATCGCTGCGCTGGCGCTGCTGGACGCGGTGGCGCGCCTGCAGCCGGGCGTGCTGCACGAAGAGGGCAGCCACCAGTTCGACAGTTTCAACCCGGCGCTGGACGGGCTGCTGGACTGCCCGCACTACACCCGGCCACCCGAGTGGGAAGGCCGCAGCGTGCCGCCCGAACTGCTGTCGGGCCACCATGTGCAGATCGAACGCTGGCGCCGCGACCAGCGCCTGGCCTTGAGCGCGCTGCACCGGCCCGATCTGCTCGAGCGCGCCCGCACTGCCGGAGCGCTGTCGCGCGCAGACGAGGCCATGCTGGCCGGGCGCGGCTGATGCAGGCCGAAGGGGACTATGGATTGGTTATAATCGCGGGCTTTTCGATCCTCTGGCCGGCCGCCCTGCAATGATTCACTGCGGGGCCTGAACGTCAATCCCGACGCTGCCCCTCTTGGCGCGGACACGATCGTTGGATGCCCACAAAATGAACCTGATCCAGAC
>JAGOCN010000190.1 GCA_017998735.1 Giesbergeria sp. | reverse complement strand
ATTCGCCGGCAAAGCGCAGCGCGCCGTGTTGCACGCTGTGCGTGTCGGTCACGGCGTCCCAGCGGGCGCAGCCGTCCAGGCCGTCCACCTGCACCTGGGCAATGTCGTCCACGCGCAGGTAGGTGTGCAGCGCGGTGGTGAAGTCCCACGGTTCGGCGCCGGTGTTGCGCACCGTCAGCGCCACGTTCAAGGTGCCGGGCGACAGGGCCAGCGCCAGTTCGGCGGTAAAAGCGTGCGGCCACCAGGCGCGGGTTTGTGCGTTGTCGGTCAGCTGCAGCACCACTTGGCCGGGCGCTGTGACGGCATCGGCACTATTGGCCCCATCGGCCAACGCCTGCCACGGCAGGTTGCGGGCAAAGCCGTGCTTGGCCAGCGGGCCGCGCTGGTTGAACTGCGGAAAGCACAGCGGAATGCCGCCGCGAATCGCTGCCTGGCCGTCAAACACGGCCTGCGGACTCAGGTACAGGCGTTCGCACCCGCCGGCCACCCAGGACAGCACCTGCGCGCCGTGCAGCGCCACCAGGGCGCTGTCGCCGCAGGGCAGTTGCAGGCGCAGGCACGGCTGGCCGTGGAAAACCTCGGTGTTGACAACGGTGCCGGTGTCGCTATGAACCGCACCATCGGCCTGGGCCAGCGCAGCTGAGGCTGCTGCGGCAGGGCCGGGGTCAGGCATTGGCCAGCGCGTCGGCGCGGGCCTGCGCGGCGGCAAAGTCCAGGTCGCCCGAGTAGATGGCGCGGCCGCAGATGACGCCTTCGACGCCCTCGTCCTCAACCGCGCAAAGCTGCTCGATGTCTGCCATGCTGCCCAGGCCGCCCGAGGCGATCACCGGAATGGTCAGCGCCTGCGCCAGCCGGACGGTGGCGTCGATGTTGATGCCTGAGAGCATGCCGTCGCGGCCGATGTCGGTGTAGATGATGGACTCGACGCCCCAGTCCTGGAATTTCTTGCCCAGGTCGGCCACCTCGTGGCCGGTCAGCTTGCTCCAGCCGTCGGTGGCGACCTTGCCGTCCTTGGCGTCCAGGCCGACGATGATGTGGCCGCCAAAGGCGCTGCAGGCGTCTTTCAGAAAACCGGGGTTCTTCACGGCAGCGGTGCCGATGATGACGTAGCGCAGGCCGCCATCGATGTACTTTTCAATGGTGTCGAGGTCGCGGATGCCGCCGCCCAGCTGCACCGGAATGTCGTCGCCCACTTCTTTCAAAATGGCCTTGATGGCGGCAAGATTTTTCGGCTTGCCGGCAAAGGCGCCGTTCAGGTCCACCAGGTGCAGGCGGCGCGCGCCGGCATTAACCCAGCGGCGCGCCATGGCGGCGGGGTCTTCGCCAAAAGTGGTGGACTGGTCCATGTCGCCTTGCTTGAGGCGTACGCAGTGGCCGTCCTTGAGGTCGATGGCAGGGATGAGCAGCATGGTGGTTCAGGGGTGTTGGGCAGTGAAACGGAAGGAACGGGACAGAAAACAGCGAACGGGAACAGGGAACGGAAAGCAGAAATCGGGAAAAAGCAGGCAGTCAGGAACAAGGCAGGGGCACAGGCACAAGGCAGGCGCAGAAACGGTATCAGGGACTCCAGTGCAGAAAATTGCGGTACAGCTGCAGGCCCTGGTCGGCGCTTTTTTCCGGGTGAAACTGGGTGGCAAACAGGTTGTCGCGGGCAATGGCGGCGGCAAAGGGCGCGCCGTAGCGCGTCTCGCCCGCGCAGTGCTGCGCGTCCAGCGGGTGCGCGCAGTAGCTGTGCACAAAATAGAAATAGCTGTGGTCGGGCACCATGGCCCACAGCGGGTGGCGGTCGCCGCCGTGTACGCACTGGCGCACCGGGTTCCAGCCCATGTGCGGCACCTTGTAGCGGCTGCCGTCGCCCTGAAACTGGCCGTCCAGCGCAAAGCGCTCCACGGTGCCGGGCACCAGGCCCAGGCCCGGCGTGTTGCCTTCGGCGCTGTGGTCCAGCAGCATCTGCATGCCGACGCAGACGCCAAACAGCGGCTTGCTGGCGGCCGCTTCCAGCACCGAGGCGCGCAGGCCCGAAGCGTGCAACTCGGCCATGCAGTCGCGCATGGCGCCCTGGCCGGGCAGCACGATGCGGTCGGCGGCGCGCACCACATCGGGTTCGGCGGTGACCACCACCTGCCAGCCAGTGCCGGCAGCGGCATGCTGCACGGCCTGCGACACCGAGCGCAGGTTGCCCATGCCATAGTCCACCACGGCCACGGTTTTTGCTTTAATTTTCATAGCTGGTGACGCAGACTGGGCAAGCGCTGGAGGCCGATTTGGCCAATAAAATTTACAGAGAACCCTTGGTGGAAGGAATGGTGCCGGCGCTGCGCGCATCGCGCTCCACGGCAAAGCGCAGCGCCCGGGCAAAGGCCTTGAACGCGGTTTCGCACTGGTGGTGGGCGTTGACGCCGCGCAGGTTGTCGATGTGCAGCGTGGCACCGGCGTGGTTCACAAAGCCCTGAAAGAATTCGTGCGTCAACTGGGTGTCAAACTGGCCAATCATGCCGCTGGTGAACGGAATGTTCTGCACCAGACCGGGCCGGCCCGACAGGTCAATCACCACCCGCGTCAGCGCTTCGTCCAGGGGCACATAGGCGTGGCCATAGCGGCGCAGGCCCTTTTTGTCGCCAATGGCGCGCGCCACCGCCTGGCCAATGGTGATGCCCACGTCTTCCACCGTGTGGTGGCCGTCGATGTGCAGGTCGCCATCGCACTGCACTTCCAGGTCGATCAGGCCGTGGCGGGCAATCTGCTCCAGCATGTGGTCAAAGAAGCCGATGCCGGTGTTCAGCCGGGACTGGCCGGTGCCGTCCAGGTTGAGGCGCACCGTGATGCTGGTCTCGGCCGTGTTGCGGCTGACTTCGGCAATGCGGTCGGTGGCGGTGGAGGGTACGAGGGCAGAAGAGGTCATAGCGAAGCCTGAAGGGCGGCCAGCATGCGGGCGTTGTCGTCGGCACTGCCGACGGTCAGGCGCAGGCAGCGGGCCAGCAGTGGATGCATTGTAGAAACGTTCTTCACCAGAACTTTGCGCTCGCGCATGCCGGTGAAGGTCTTTGTGGCGTCGGGCACACGCACCAGCACCATGTTGGCCTGGCTGTCCCAGCAGTGCTCCACGCCGGGCAGGGCGCGCAGGGCGGCAACGAGGGCGTCGCGCTGGGTACGCAGTTCGGCCGCCTGGGCGGCAAACACCTCGGCGTGCTCCAGCGCAAACAGCGCCGTTTCGCTGTTGAGCACGCTCACGTTGTAGGGCGGGCGCACCTTGTCGATTTCAGCCACCAGCGCGGCCGGGCCCATCAGGTAACCCAGCCGCACCCCGGCCAGGCCGAACTTGCTGAGCGTGCGCATCAGCAGCACATGGCCGTTGCGCTCAGGGTCAAGGCGGATGCGGTCCAGCCAGGTGCGGCTGGCAAAGGGCTGGTAGGCCTCGTCCATCACCAGAATGCCGCCCTGCGCGCCCACGGCCTCGGCAATGCGCTGCACCACGGCCTCGTCCCACAGCGTGGCGGTCGGGTTGTTCGGGTAAGCAATGAAGGTCAGCGCCGGCCGGTGCGTGGCTATTGAAGCCAGCATGGCGGCCTCATCGAGCGCAAAGTCGGGCAGGAGCGGCACGCCAACAAAGTCCAGCCCTTGCAGCTGCGCGCTCATGGCGTACATCACAAAACCGGGAATGGGCGCCAGCACCTTGGCGCGCTGCCCGTCGGGCAATGGCAGCGCGCACGCCAGCGCCAGCAGGCTGATGAGCTCGTCCGAGCCATTGCCCAGCACCAGCGCCTGCCCCGCCGGCAGGTCGATGTGCCGCGCCAGCGCGGTTTTCAGGCGCTCGGGGCCGTCGCCGGGGTAGCGGTTCAGCGCCAGCGCGCCAAGCCGCCGGCCCAGCGCGGCCTGCAAGTCGGGCGGCAGAGTGAACGGGTTTTCCATCGCGTCCATCTTCAGCAGGCCGTCGGAGTTTTGCACCACATAGGCGTGCATGGCGCGGATGTCGGGGCGGATGCGCGCCAGGGCGGAATCGGTCAGTGTGGCGGTCATGAAGTCTCGACAGGGGGCGCCTGCAACGCGGGGTTCAAAATTTGCACGCCGCCCACCTGGGCACCGTGGGGCAACGCACTGGACAGCATCAGCACGCAGCCGCTGTGCTGGGCGCACGCCAGCGCCAGGCAATCGCCAAAGGCAAACTGGTGGCGTGCCTCGATGGCCCAGGCGGTTTCCAGCGTGGCGGCATCGGTTTTCCAGGGCGTCCAGGTCTGGTAGCGGCGAATGGCGGCACGCGCATCCCCCAGCGGCAGGGGCTGGCTGGCGCGGGTGACCTGGTCGTAGAACTCGACCAGCGCCTGGCCGCTGGTGCGGCCGCTGCGCGTGCGCCACAGCAGGTCCAGCCAGGCCAGACTGGCCGTGTGCAGCGCGCCCGCAGCGGTGTTTTCAGCGGCAATCAGCACGCTGGTGTCTACAAACACCGGGGTCATGCCGCACTACCAGGGTTCAAGGGTTTTGGGCCGCCAGCCCTGGCGGGGGTTGCGCTGCGCGCTATGGTTTTTTCAAAATCTGCCGGTTCGGCCTGCCAGCGGCGTTCGTCCGTGCGCCAGGCCAGGTAGGCGCGCTCGTAGGCGTCCTCGCGCTGCTGCATCTCGGCCATGAAGTCGCCCACCATGCGTGAAACGCTGGTGCCTCGGCGCGCCGCCTCGATGCGTGCCCACTCGAGCACGCCATCGTCGACGGTGATGGTGAGGTTTTTCAT
>JAGOCN010000189.1 GCA_017998735.1 Giesbergeria sp. | reverse complement strand
GCAGCAGCGCGGGGGAACCGGCCCCGCCGCTCAGGCCCACGGCCAGCGGCAGCGCGGGCGCAAAGGCGCGCAGCGCAGCGTCAAACGGCTGCGTCATGGCGGGGTTGCACGGGCGTGCGAAATCTCAAACACAGAAAAAAACGGGCCGCCATGCTGCGCAGTGCAAAAAATGCGCGCCTGCGGCAGTTCAGCGCCAGCTCAGCGGCTGCTGTCGGCCTTGGTGTCGGTAAAGCGCCCATAGCTTTGCAGCCGTGCATAGCGGCGCTCCAGCAAATCTGGCACCTTCAGGTCGGCCACCTGGCGGAAGGCGTCGCCCAGGGCGCGCTTCAAGAATGCCGACATCTGCTTGGGGTCGCGGTGCGCGCCGCCCACGGGTTCGCTGACGATCTTGTCCACCAGCCCCAGCGCCTTGAGCCGGAGCGCGGTGATGCCCAGCGCCTCGGCCGCGTCCTGCGCCTTGTCGCTGGTTTTCCAGAGGATGGAGGCGCAGCCTTCGGGGCTGATGACCGAGTAAATGGCGTACTGCAGCATCAACAGCTGGTCGCACACCGAGAGCGCCAGCGCGCCGCCCGAGCCACCTTCGCCAATGATGGTGGTGATGATGGGCACCTCCAGCTGCGCCATTTCAAAAATGTTGCGGCCAATGGCTTCGGACTGGCCGCGCTCTTCGGCGTCAATGCCGGGAAAGGCGCCGGGCGTGTCGACAAAGGTGAACACCGGCAGGTGGAATTTCTCGGCGGTTTTCAGCAGGCGCAGCGCCTTGCGGTAGCCCTCGGGGCGGGTCATGCCGAAGTTGCGCAGCGCCCGCTCCTTGGTGTCGCGCCCTTTTTGCTGGCCCAGCACCATGCAGGCATGGCCGTTGAAACGCGCCAGGCCGCCGACGATGGATTTGTCGTCGGCAAAGTGGCGGTCGCCGTGCAGTTCCACAAAGTCGGTGAACAGGCCCTGCACATAGTCGAGCGTGTAGGGGCGCTCGGGGTGGCGGGCAATTTTGGTGATCTGCCAGGGGGTCAGAACCGCATAGATGTCTTTGGTGAGCTGCTGGCTTTTCTTGCTGAGCTGGTCGATTTCTTCAGAAATGTCGACCGCGCTTTCAGTCTGCACATAGCGCAGTTCTTCAATTTTGGATTCAAGTTCGGCAATCGGCTGCTCGAAGTCGAGAAAGGTTTTTTTCGCCAAGTTGTTTCTCCTGGAACACCCGCGGGGCGCTGGTCGCGCTGCGGATGCACTCAATACGCGACTGGCAGCGGGGCCAGAGAGCGCCAAATATACCAAGTCGCCACGCTTGCCCAGGGCCGCCAGGCCTCGGCCACTTCGCGTGCGTCGCTGCGGCTGACCGGGTCGCCCGAGAAGTAGTTGCGGCTGATGCCGTTGAGGAGGCCGACGTCGTCCAGCGGCAGCACGTTGGGCCGCAGCAGGTGAAACATCAAGAACATTTCGGCCGTCCAGCGGCCCACGCCGCGGATTGCCACCAGCTCGGCAATGACGGCTTCGTCGCCCATGCCCTGCCAATCCTGAACATGCAGGGTGCCGGCGTCAAAGTGCCGCGCCAAGTCCAGCAGGTAGTCCACCTTGCGCGCCGACAGGCCGGCGGCGCGCATGTCGTCTGCCTTCAGCAGCAGCACCTCGCCCGGCACCATGGCACTGGGCAGCGCGGCAAAGCGGCTCCACACCGCCTGCGCCGCCTTGACCGAGATCTGCTGGCCGACGATGCTGCGCGCCAGCGTGCTGAAGGCGTCGCCACGCGACTGCAGCGAGCTGTCGCCCAGCTGCGGAATCAGGCGCTTCATCACCCGGTCTTTTTTCATCAGGTGCTTGCGCGCTTCCGGCCAGTAGGCCGGCTCGGTCAGGGGCGGGGTGACGGGCAGGGGCAAAAACACAGGCAGAGACACGGGCACACCGACCGGCGCTATTTTTTTAATAGCTGCCACCGCATACCCTGTCTGCCCTGGAGGCCGTTTTCTTCATTGTTTTCAAGAAGACACCTGTCACTGTGCGGCTTCCCAGGTGGTGCCGGTGGCGGAATCCTTGAGCACGATGCCGGCGGCCAGCAGTGCGCTGCGGATGCGGTCGGCTTCGGCAAAATTTTTGGCGGCCTTGGCGGCGGTGCGTTCGGCAATGCGAGATTGAATATCAACCTCGGTAAACGGTGATGCAGTTGTGAGGTTTACAGCCATTTCCGCACCGTCTGCCAAATTCACATTGCTTACTTGAAGAGGCCGCCATTGCAAGAATGCCTGCGGTTCACCCTGCAGCAAACCCAGGCACCCGCCCAGCGCCTTGAGCAGCCCAGCCGCTTCGGGCGAATGGCTGCGGTTGACTTCACCGGCCAGGTCAAACAGCACCGCCACCGCATCGGGCGTGCCAAAGTCCTCGTCCATGGCCGCCTTGAAGCGCACTGCATGCGGCCCGCTCCAGTCGATGGCCCCAACTTCTGCCGGCGCCACCAGACTGAGCGCGGTGTACAGCCGCCGGAGCGCACCACGGGCATCGTTCAAATGCACATCGCTGTAGTTCAGCGGGCTGCGGTAGTGGCTGCGCACCACGAAGAAACGCACGGTTTCTGCGTCGTACACCTTCAGCACATCGCGAATGGTGAAAAAATTGCCCAGCGACTTGGACATCTTCTCGTTGTCCACATTGATGAAGCCGTTGTGCATCCAGGTGCGGGCAAAAGGCTTGCCGGTGGCGCCTTCGCTCTGGGCAATCTCGTTTTCGTGGTGCGGAAACTGCAGGTCGGCGCCGCCGCCGTGGATATCAAAACTCTCGCCCAGCAGCGCGCAGCCCATGGCCGAGCATTCAATGTGCCAGCCGGGCCGGCCCGCGCCCCAGTCGCTGTCCCACTTCACTTCGGCGGGTTCATCGGGCTTGGCGCTTTTCCACAGCACAAAGTCGAGCGGATCGTGCTTGCCGTCCTGCACCGCCACGCGTTCGCCGGCGTTCAGCTCGTCCAGCGACTTGCCCGACAGCCTGCCGTAGCCGGGGAACTTGCGCACTGCAAAGTTCACATCGCCATTGACCGCCTGGTAGGCCAGGCCCTTGCCCTGCAGCGTGCCGATCATCGACAGCATTTGCGGCACGTATTCGGTGGCGCGCGGCTCGTGCGTGGGGCGCTCGATGCCGAGCGCGTCGGCGTCCTGGTGCAGCGCGGCGACCATGCGGTCGGTCAGAGCGCGCACGGTCTCACCGTTTTCGACGGCACGGCGGATGATCTTGTCGTCGATGTCGGTGATGTTGCGCACATAGATCACGGCAAGGCCGGAGGCACGCAGCCAGCGCTGCACCACGTCAAAGGCCACCATGGAACGCGCATGGCCCAGGTGGCACAGGTCGTACACCGTCATGCCGCACACGTACATGCGCACATGGTCGGGTTCCAGCGGAACGAAGTCTTCCAACGCACGCGAAAGCGTGTTGTAGATACGCAAGGTCATGGGGTCACAGCGAAGATGAAAAAAGCGGGGGAAATAAAAAAAGCCAGCAGGTCACTGGCATCAGGCAACCCCTTCTGGCGGGGCCTGCCTGCAGCCGCCACAGAGGACGGACGGGACTGCAGGGGCGGTGGTCGGGGCGTGCGGGGCAGGCCCTCCACTACAATGAAAAGCAGTATATCGCCCACCGCCAGGCGCCGCGCCCGGCACCCCAGAAGCAAAGACAGAACACCCCATGACCCATGCACCGTCGGCGCTGCTGCGCACCCTGCACCACGGCGCCCGGCTGCTGGCCCTGGGCGCGCTGCTGGCCAGCCCGCTGGCCCAGGCCGACACCTATGGCGATGTGAACCAGCTGCTGCGCCAGGGCAAAAGCGCCCAGGCGCTGGCGCAGGCCGAGCGCTACCTGGCAGACCGGCCACGCGACCCGCAGATGCGCTTTCTGAAGGGCATGGCCCAGTCCGAAGGTGGCCAGAGCGCCGAGGCCCTGGCCACCTTTCTGCAGCTCACCCAGGACTACCCCGAGCTGCCCGAGCCCTACAACAACCTGGCCGTGCTGTATGCCGGCCAGGGCCAGTACGACAAGGCGCGCGAGGCGCTGGAAAACGCGATCCGCACCAACCCTGCTTACGCCACCGCGCACGAAAACCTGGGCGATGTGCACCTGCGCCTGGCCGCCCAGGCCTACGAGCAGGCCTTGCAGCTGAACACCGGCAATGCGGCATCGGGGGCGGCAGCCGCCAAGCTGGCCCGGCTGCGTGCGCTGTCGGCACCGGCCATCGGCACAGCCACGCCGAGTGCTACCGCGCCAGCATCCACCGCCGCCGAACCGGTTCTGGCCCGTCCTTCCCGCTGAACGCACAGCACAGCGCCCTGCCCTTGCTGCGCCAGAGCCCGTGCCTGCGCCAGCACCCGCAGCGCCGTTGTTTCAGGGTTTTGCAGCTTCCAAGGCTTGAACTTCGGCGCCGGGCCACGACCTGGGAACGGACCATGGCCCCTGCCCGGCAGGTGCAAGCTTCCCTTACCAGCCGTTGTCAGACCTTGCCAGCCCCTGCAGCCCGGTCTGCGCACCCTGTTTTGCAGCCTTTCCCTGAACCCTTGCCATTTTTGAAAGACAAACGCATGATTTCCAGAAGAAATTCGACCCTGGCCCTTGGCAGCCTTGCGCTGACAGCTATTTTTTCAATAGCAGCGCCAGTGCATGCCCAGGCTCCGGCAGCGGCCGCCAAACCGGCCCAGGCCACGGCAGAAGCGCCGCGCGTTCAGCTGACCACCTCGCTGGGCAACATCGTGCTGGAACTG
>JAGOCN010000188.1 GCA_017998735.1 Giesbergeria sp. | reverse complement strand
TGATGCGCATCCAGCGCATTGTTGAAAAACCGTCTGCCGACAAGGCCCCATCGCGCATGGGCGTGGCCGGCCGCTACATCCTGACGCCGGCCATTTTTGAAGAAATCCGCAACCAGCCCAAAGGCGCGGGCGGTGAAATCCAGCTCACCGACGCCATCGAGCGCCTGATGGGCCACCAGGCGGTGTACGCCTTCCAGTACGCCGGCAAGCGCTACGACTGCGGCAGCAAGGAAGGCTTTCTGGAAGCCACAGTGGAACTGGCCTTGCAGCACCCGCAGGTGGGCGAATCCTTCCGGGCGTATCTGCAGGCGCTGGACCTGAACAGCTAGGGCAAAGGCCTTGTCACGCACGGCAGCGCTTTCAGCATAAGAAATGCACTGCCGGTTTTACCCCTTCACCCGCTGGGGGAAGGTGGGGATGGGGGCCAGCGGCGCTGGAACAGCAACCGAAGCTGGAACAGAACCTGAATGCTTTTGTCGGTCAGTTCTGCCCCACAGCCCATCCACCTTTTTACTCACTTATTGATAGCTTCCAGCGCACACCAGGCAAGGGCTGGAGGCTGTTTTGCTTGGATTTTCAAATTGCCTCAGATACGCTGGAGCCACGTTTCGATGCCTTGGGGTGTGTTCCGGCATTGGGGTCAGAGCCCGAGTTTCGCTGCGCGAAATCGTGATCTGACCACTGCCTGCGCTGTTGGTGCTGCCTGCGCTGCAATGCCTGTCACCGCTTTTTGTGCGCTGACCGAAACATTCAGTCCCAGCATTTCATACCGACCGCGCCGCCCGGTTTTGCCCCCTCTCCCTCTGGGAGAGGGTTGGGGTGAGGGCCAGCGGCGCTGGAAAACAGCCACAGCCACCCCCGCTACTGCACTCCCTAAAGTTTTCCCTGCCCTCAGCGCCGGCGCAGCACATGCACAAACTCGTCGCCCAGCGTCTGCTGCTCCAGCAGCTCGTTGCCGGTCTGTTTGGCAAAGGCCTGAAAGTCGCGCAGCGAGCCGGCATCGGTGGACAGCACCTTGAGCAGCTGGCCGCTTTCCATGCTGGCCAACGCCTTCTTGGCCTTCAAGATGGGCAGCGGGCAGTTCAGCCCCCGGGTGTCGATTTCCTGGTCGGTTTGCATGATTGGTTCCATCAGTTCTTGGGCGCCAGGCCCAGCCCTTGCCGCCGCGCTTCGTTTTCTGCTTCGGTAAAAAACACCGGCTCCTGGCCGCGTGTGCGCAGCCAGTCGGCCAGTGCATAGCCGGTGCCGGCCGGCCAGCAGCGCAGCTCGGGCAGGTCGTACAGGCGGTAGTCCAGCAGCTCGGGCGAGAGCTTCACACTGCCTTCGGCCACCACGTGGTAGGCAATGATGATCTGGTTCATGCGCACGAATTCATAGGCACCAATCAGGTTGCACGCACGCACATCCAGGTTGGTTTCTTCCTTGACTTCGCGGGCAATGCCTGCCTGCGGCGACTCGCCCGCTTCCATGAAACCGGTGATCAGCGCAAACATGCTGGCCGGCCAGGCGGCGTTGCGCGCCAGCAGCACCTTGCCGTTCAGCTCCACCACCGCCGCCAGCACCGGCGTCGGGTTGTTCCAGTGCGTCCAGCCGCACGCCGGGCAGCGCAGGCGCTCGACGTCGCCGCTGTCTTCGGCCTGCGTGATGCGCGCCAGCGGCGTTGCGCAGTGGCTGCAAAACCGGGTTTCGTACTGCTGCATTCAGATTTTCCTGTTGGCTGTTACTATTATTTTGATAGCTTCCAGCGCAGACTGCGCCTGCGCTGGAGCCGTTTTTCATTCAAATTCTGCAAAGGCTCCTGAAAAGCGCAGCGTTCAGGCCGGAAACACCCCGGTGGACAGGTAGCGGTCGCCCCGGTCGCACACCACAAACACGATGGTGGCGTCGTGCTCGCGCAGCGCAATCTGCTGCGCCACCCAGCAAGCACCTGCTGCTGAAATGCCGGCAAAAATACCTTCCTCGCGCGCCATGCGCCGGCACATTTCCTCGGCATCGTTCTGGCTTACCAGCACCAGTTCGTCCACCGCGCGCGGGTCGTAGATGCTCGGCAGGTAGGCCTCGGGCCACTTGCGGATGCCGGGAATGCGCGAGCCCTCCTGCGGCTGCGCGCCAATGATCAGCACATTGGGGTTCTTTTCCTTCAGGTAGCGCGACACGCCGGTGATGGTGCCAGTGGTGCCCATGGCGGACACAAAGTGCGTGATGCGCCCACCGGTCTGCTCCCACAGCTCGGGGCCGGTGGTCTCGTAGTGGATGCGCGGGTTGTCGGCATTGGCAAACTGGTCCAGCACCCGGCCCTTGCCCTGTTTTTGCATGTTCTCGGCCAGATCGCGGGCGTATTCGATGCCGCCGCTTTTGGGGGTCAGCATCAGCTCGGCGCCAAAGGCCTTCATGGTCTGCGCACGCTCGATGGACAAATCTTCGGGCATCACCAGCACCATGCGGTAGCCCTTGATGGCCGCCGCCATCGCCAGCGCAATGCCGGTGTTGCCCGACGTGGCCTCGATCAGCGTGTCGCCGGGTTTGATTTCGCCGCGCTGCTCGGCACGCGCAATCATCGCCAGCGCGGGCCGGTCCTTCACCGACCCCGCCGGGTTGTTGCCCTCCAGCTTGCCCAGCACCACGTTGCCGCGCGCCGCGTTGGCCTCGGCGCCAATGCGCTGCAGCGCCACCAGGGGCGTGCGGCCCACCGCATCTTCGATCGTCGGGTATTTCATCGTGCTCATGCGCGCTACTGTGCCATAATTCGCGGCTTCACAAATTCCCGCCCGGGTGGTGAAATTGGTAGACGCAGGGGACTCAAAATCCCCCTCCGAAAGGAGTGCCGGTTCGATTCCGGCCCCGGGCACCAGCTACACATCAGGCCGCACTGTTCATTGAACGTGCGGCCTTTTTGTTGGCTGTTTGAAAACCCCTTTCATGCACCGCGCAGCACGCTGAACTCCCTGAACCGGCGTGCTGGCAACGGGGTTTGCAGTTGCCAGACGATGTTCATGGGGCGGGCGCCGGTCGATTCGACCAGCGTCACCGGACCGCAGGCAATGAACGGGGATTGGCGGTTAGCGCGCACAAACAGCTGAAAGCGCCAGCCGTTGCCAGGGCTGGCCAGGTACTGCTGGCCGATGGGGGTTTCGGGCGCGGTGCTGTTCTGGCTTTGCCAGTGAAAACGCACCGGGCTGATGGCGTAGTCGTGGTAGTTGACGGTGTCGTGGTAACCGCTGCTTTTGTCCAGCGTCACAAACAGCAGCTCGGTGAGCTGCGCTTGCAAGCGCAGCACGCCTTCGCGGGCTGCGGGCCGCGCAGTCGCTGTCATCCAGCCTACGGCGGTTTGAATCTCGCGTGAAGAGTATTGGCCGTGCAGCAGCAGCAGCGGCGTGGCCTCCAGTCCCGGCAGCGGCACCGACGCCAGGGTGCTGCGCACCTCCAGCACATCGGCCAGTTCGTTCAATTCGGTGGTGGCATTCGGGTTGTTTTTCAGGCGCGCGAGAAATTGCGCAGGGCTGCCTACCCGGCTGCTGGTGCCATCGATCTGGTAGGCCAGCATCTGCAGCAGTGCGGTTTCAGTGGCATCCAAAGCCGCGTGCGGCATGGCTGCATGCGCCGCCCCCAGGCGCAGGGCATCTATCTGGTTGGCCGCGTCGCGGTGGCACAGGCTGGCAAAACGCCGCGAGAAATAGGCCTCTTCAGGCCCCGGCTCGGACACCAGCAAACCCGCATCGCGCCGCAGGGTGGACCAGCCAGCGCGTGCGTTGTCGCGGTAGATGTCGGCCAGCTCCAGCCCTTGTTCGTGCAGAAACTCCGCCAAGGCAGGCGGCCGCCCACGCAATGCGGTCAGCGCCTGCAGTTCGCGCTGCAGGTTGCGCCAACCTTGGCCTACCTGGCTTTTGAGGTGCGCGAGCACGCGCTGGCGCACCTGGTGCTGCAGCTGGATGTGGCAGCCCGCAGGCAGTGCAGAAAACCCGTGCTCCAGGCTGCCGATCAGCGCACGGCGCGTTTGCCCGGTGATGCTGGAGAGCAGCCGGTCGTAGCGGAATTCGGCGTTGTGCAGCCCCACAAAGTCCAGCACCAGACAGCTTTCCTTGCCCGGACTCAGGCGCAGGCCCCGGCCCAGCTGCTGCTGGAACAGCACCGCGCTTTGCGTGGGGCGCAGCAGCAGCAAGGTGTCCACCGTGGGCAGGTCAATGCCTTCATTGAACAGGTCCACAGTCACCAGAGCGCACAGTTCGCCCGACTCCAGCCGCTGGCGCGCATGGTTGCGCTCGTCTGTGGGGGTGCTGCCATGCACACAGGCTGCAGGCAGGCCTGCACGGCACAGAAAGTCCGCCATGAACACGGCATGCGCCACGGACACGCAAAACACCAGTGCCCGGCTGCTGCGCGGGCTGGCGCTCAGGCGCGCCCATTCGCGCAGCACCAGCCTGGCGCGCAAGTCGTTGTTGCTGACCAAACTGGAAACCGCCTGCTGTTCGCCCACCCGGTTCCAGGGGACGGCAGAAAAATCGGTCTCGTCTTCACAGGCGTAGTACTCGAACGGCGCCAGCAGCTGCAGGTCCAGTGCGTCCCACAGGCGCAGCTCCACCGCCGGGCTGCCGTCGGGCCTGAGATCAAAGTAGCGCTGGATGGGCTGGCCATCGCTGCGCTCGGGCGGGGCGGTAAGGCCCAGCAAAATGGCCGGCTGGACCTGGGTGGCCAGGGCGTCGAAGCGGTCGCTGGCAATGCGGTGGCATTCGTCAATCACCACCG
>JAGOCN010000187.1 GCA_017998735.1 Giesbergeria sp. | reverse complement strand
GGCCTTCCCAGGTGCCAAAGTCCAGTTCCTGCAGGCGCGCATCCGGTTTCAATGCCAAATCAGGCCGCAGCCCATGCAGGGTCTGCGCCAGCTGCTCACATCTTTGTAGCGGTGAATGGTGCGCCAGCCGCATGCCGGCGGGCAGGGCGGCGGCCAGGGCCTGCGCGCTGGCGGCAGTGGCAGCCACGTTGGCCGGCAGGTCCAGACGCCCGTAGCACACCCCCGGCGCCACCAGCGGCTGGGCATGGCGCACCAGCCACAGACGGGCAGGGACAAAGGCAGGTGCGGATGCAGATGCGGAAGCAGGCATGGCAGCGGTCACACCGCCCCGGCCCAGCGCGCCTGCGCGCCCAGAGCCAGTGCCGCGCCCAGGTAAAAACCGATTTCACTGACCTGCTGCACGGCGCCCAGGCCATCGCCGGTAAAGCCCTGCAGGCGCCGCGCCAGCAGGCGCGCCACATGCGCCGCGCCGAGTGCACTGCACACCACGCTTGCTATCAAAAATAGAGCTGCCTGCGCTTGCCAGACAAGGGCCAGAGGCATAAAACACCACAAAGTTGCCACCGCCAATGCCCGGCCGCCAATCTGGTCCGCCAGCGGCTTGCTTTTGGAGGTGGCGGTGTCGCCCACATGCGCCATGGTGCGAACCAGCAGCAGCGGCCAGAAACGCGTCAGCACATGGGCGCCCAGCAGCGCGCTCAGCGCCGCGCCCAGGCTGTGCGCGCCCAGCAGCGCCAGCAGCGCCACTTTGGCCAGCAGCGCCAGCACCAGCGCCATGGCACCAAAGGCACCGATGCGCGAGTCCTTCATGATCTCCAGCGCCCGTTCGCGCTGGTGACTGCCGCCCAGCCCGTCGGCCACATCGGCCAGACCGTCTTCGTGGAACCCGCCGGTCAGCAGCACCGTGGCCGCCGTGCTCAGCACCGCCGCCACGAGTGCCGCCAGGGGCGCGGTGGCCGGCAAACCGCCGCCCAGCGCCCAGTGCAGCGCGCCATAAATGCCCATGGCCACCAGAGCGACCAGCAAACCGACGCCGGGGAAATGCGCACTGCTGGCGCGCAGCAGGGCCGGGCTGAACCCGACCCAGTCCGCCAGCCGCCCGGTGATGGGGATGCGCGTGAAAAACTGCACGGCCAGCAGGTAGTGGCGCAAGGTTTGCATGGGGTCAATGCCAAATTTCAAATATCAAAAATGATAGCTGCTTGCGCAGACTGCACCTGCGATGGAGGCCGGTTTGGCTTGTATTTCTACAAAGTCGACGGCCTTGTCTTGGCGGTGCGCGCAGCCTGCAGCACAGCGCACCGAACCGCAGCAGCAGTGCACGTCCCCGGTCAGCGTCAGGCGGCCCTGGCAGCCTGCAGGGCCGGCATCTGCAAAAACAGCCGGTACGCCGGGTTCAGCGTTTCCTCGACATACGGGTAACCCAGCTGGGCCAGAAAGACGTCAAAAGCTGCGGCGTCGCCCGCCGGCACCTGCAGCCCGACCAAAATGCGGCCGTAGTCGGCGCCCTGGTTGCGGTAGTGGAACAGCGAGATGTTCCAGCTTGGCTGCATCAGGTTCAGAAACTTGAGCAGCGCGCCCGGCCGCTCGGGAAACTCGAAGCGCAGCAGGCGCTCTTCCTGCGCCAGTGCCGACGGCCCGCCCACCAGGTGGCGCAGGTGCTCCTTGGCCAGCTCGTCGTGCGTCAGGTCGAGCGATTCAAAGCCGTGTTGCTGGAAGGTGTCGGCAATCGTGGCCGACTCGCCCCGGCCCTGCGTCGTCAGGCCAACAAACACATGCGCGCGCGCCGCGTCGCTGATGCGGTAATTGAACTCGGTCACGTTGCGCGGCCCGCCCGGCAGGTTGCCGACCAGTTCGCAAAAACGCCTGAAACTGCCGCGTTCCTCGGGCATGGTCACGGCCAGCAGGGCTTCGCGCTCTTCGCCGACCTCGGCGCGCTCGGCCACAAAGCGCAGCCGGTCAAAGTTCATGTTGGCGCCGCACAAAATGGCGGCGTAGGTTTCGCCCTGTGTCTGGTTCTTGGCCACGTACTGCTTGATGGCGGCCACCGCCAGCGCGCCGGCCGGCTCGACAATGCTGCGCGTGTCCACAAAGATGTCCTTGATGGCGGCGCACACCGCATCGGTGTCCACCGTCATGTACTCGTCCACCAAGTCTTGCGCCACGCGAAAGGTCTCCGCCCCCACCAGCTTGACCGCCGTGCCATCCGAAAACAGCCCCACATCGGGCAGCGTCACGCGTTCGCCCGCTGCCACCGACTGCACCATGGCGTCCGAGTCGTCCATCTGCACGCCGATCACCTTGATTTCGGGGCGCACGGCCTTGATGTAGTTGGACACGCCGGCAATCAGCCCGCCGCCGCCGATGGCGACAAACACCGCGTCCAGCCGGTTGCTGCTGCCCAGCTTTTGCAGCTGGCGCAGGATTTCCATGGCAATCGTGCCCTGGCCGGCAATCACGTCCGGGTCGTCAAACGGGTGCACAAAGGTCAGGCCCTGCTCTGCCTGCAGCTGCGCCGCCCGGTCGTAGGCGTCGGAATAGCTTTCGCCATGCAGCTGCACGTCGCCGCCGAGTGCGCGCACCGCGTCCACCTTCACCTGTGGCGTGGTGGTCGGCATGACCACCACCGCACGCGTGCCCAGCTTGCGCGCACTCATCGCCACGCCCTGCGCATGGTTGCCGGCGGAGGCGCAGATCACGCCCTTGTGCAGCTGCCCGGGGGTCAGGTGCGCCATCTTGTTGTAGGCACCGCGCAGCTTGAAGCTGAACACCGGCTGCTGGTCCTCGCGCTTGAGCAGCACCGTGTTGCCCAGGCGCTCGCTCAGGTTGCGCGCCGGCTCCAGGTCGGTTTCCACCGCCACGTCGTAGACGCGCGCGGTCAGGATCTTTTTCAGGTAGTCCAGGGGCGTCAGGTTCGTCAGGGGCGGGGTGGGCGGCTGGGTCATGGGAGGTGTGCAGGAGACAGAGGGAGAAGCGCAGAAACAACGCAAAAGGGGCGCAAAAGCAGCGCGACAGGAGCGGCTGCCATCATAGGCGCCGGTCCGCGCAGGCAAAAAAAAGCCCCGGGCCGTGAGGCCTGGGGCTGAATCCATCCTTTTTGAGGAGATGGAGGAGACAAACGTTGCAAGGCAAACAAGAAAACCGGATTTGCCTGAAGTGCCTGGAACCGGGTTCCTTTGGCACTGCGTGGTTGGAAGTGTAGCGCAAAGGGCAAGCGACAATGGTGCATCGCAGCACAAATGCCGGGCCTGCCGGCATTTGCTGTGGTTTTTTTACATCAGTCAACAGGAGAAACACCGATGGAATGCACAGTCAGCTGGACAGGAGCCGCCGGAACGCGCTCGGGAATGGGCTTTGTGGCAGAAACCGGCAGCGGCCATGTGCTGGCCATGGACGGCGCCCCCGACGAGGCCAAGCCGGGCAACGGCGGCCAGAACCTGGCGCCGCGCCCCATGGAAACCGTGCTGGCCGGCACCGGCGGCTGCACTGCCTACGACGTGGTGCTGATCCTGAAGCGCGGCCGCCACGATGTGCGCGGCTGCAGCGTCAGGCTCACCACCGAACGCGCCAGCACCGATCCCAAGGTGTTCACCAAGATCCACATGCAGTTCACCGTGACCGGCAAGGCCATTCCGGCGGTGGCGGTGGAGCGCGCCATTGCCATGAGCCACGACAAATACTGTTCGGCCAGCACCATGCTGGGCAAGACGGCGGAAATCACCACCGGTTTTGACGTGGTGGAAGCCTGAGAAACCGCAACTTGTTCTGTCGGCGGTTAGCAGCTGGGCGTTGGGCGTTTTCCTCAGAGGTAGTGCGCGGTGCTGGTCATCACCTTGGCGGCAACCGCCATCAGCGCCCGCGCAGGCGCGGGCAGCTGCACGGCGCCAGCGGCCAGCGCGTCCATCGCATGGCGCTCCTCGTCGTCCTTCATGCGCGCCACCACGGCGCGCGACGCCAGGTCCTGCTCCGGCAGGCGCCGCATGTGGCCGTTCAGGTGCGCCGCCACCTGGTTTTCGGTTTCCACCACGAACCCCAGGCTGACCTGGTCGCTCACCTTCGATGCCAGCGCGCCCACGGCAAAAGCACCGGCGTACCACAGCGGGTTGAGCAGGCTGGGGCGTGCTCCCAGCGCGTCCAGGCGTTCCTGCGTCCAGGCCAGGTGGTCGCCTTCCTCGCGGGCAGCGTCCAGCAGGTGCGCGCGCAGAGCGGGGTCGCGTGTCACGCTGGCCTGTGCGGTGTAGAGCGCCTGGGCACACACTTCGCCCACATGGTTGACGCGCATCAATGCGCCCGCCAGCCGCCGCTCCTGGGGGTTCAAGGCCGCCTCGGCCATGCCACTGGCAGGAGAGGCCTGGCTGGCGCGGGGCGTGGCAAACAGGGTGCGCAGGGCGGCATCGGCAGCCATCAGAAATTTGTCCATTGCCTGCATGTCCTTTCATTTTTGATCAACGCACTTTATCGAAGGCGCAAAAAGCACCTTTGCGCGGTCGTAAAAACACCCCATCCAAGGCCCAGGGTTTACCCACAGACGGGCCGATACCGTCGGATTGTTGCGACATAGCAACGTTTGGAGCCCATGCAGGCTTTGCAAAGGGGAATTTCTTTGCGCATCGGGCAAGCGTCTGTTGCAATAGACCCAACTTCCCCACAAGGAGGTTGGCCCGGGCAGCCGGCGGATCCATACCGATGCAGCATCAAGGGTCCCAACCGAACCGGTGCCCCACGTTTAACCTTTGGAGTAAATCTCAATGAA
>JAGOCN010000186.1 GCA_017998735.1 Giesbergeria sp. | reverse complement strand
TGCCGGCTGCCACCGAGGCCATGCCGCCGGTGGTGCTGCCGCCCATTGGCGAACTGAATCCGGACGCGGTGGCGCGCGGGGCCGTGCTGTATTCCCGCTACTGTGCGCAGTGCCACGGTGGTGGCGGCATATCGTCCGGCGTGCTGCCCGACCTGCGCAGTTCGCCCTACCTGCAAAAATCCGGGCTGTTTCGCCTGCCGCCACTGGAAGGTGCTTTGGCACAGCGCGGCATGCCCAGCTTCAAGGACCATCTGAACGCAGACGACATCGAGGCCATCCGCAGCTACCTGATCGACATGGCGCGTGTCACGCTGCCCGGCGCCACAGTGCTGCCGCGCTGAGTTTGCTATCAAAAAATGAGCTGCTGGCGCAGGCTGCGCCTGCGCTGGAGGCACTTTTTGCCAAAAACCCATGCTGTTTGGCAGATGCTGGCGGCTGCATGCCACACCGGTTGACCAGCCAGCCAGCCAAACCAGCAACCGCGCCGCCTACTTGCTGCCCTTTTGCCAGCGCAGGCCCCAGCCGTAGCGCTCGTCCAGGGCCACATGGCCAGTGAAGTATTCCGCCAGCTTGGTCACGCGCAGCTGGCCGTCCACGTTCTCCAGCATGGCGATGGCGCACAGGTTCTTGCGGTCTTCGTGGCCGTCCAGCCGCACTTCAATCGGCGGGTGGCCGGGCACCGAAACGGTGACCACGCCATCGGCCTGCGCCCAGTTGGCCACGCCTTCGTAGATGAAGGCATAGATGCAGATGCGCTTGATGTGCTGGAGTTTGTCGCCGTTGATGTACAGAAATTCGCCGTGGGCGCTGCTGCCGCTGCGGTCGTCGCCTGCCATGTGGATGTAGGGTGCCTGGTCAAAGGCGCCAAAGGTGTTGCCCAGGGCCTGCACCACCGAGCGGGTGCCGTCGCTCAGTTCGAACAGGCAGCCCAGGTCCAGGTCGATTCCGCCGCCAGAAGACGCTGCGCCGCCGCCCAGCAGGCCCGCCAGAAAGCCGCTCTTGCGCGGCGCTGGTGTGGTGCTGCCATTGCTGCCGGCGCTCCATTGGAGGTTGCAGACAATGCGGCCGTGGCCAGCGCCAGCGCCGCGTTTTTCCAGGGAGATTTTGTCGCCGCGCTTGTCCAGCGTGATCTTGCCCAGCGACACCTTGGGGGATGCCGGCGCAGGCGCGGGAACTGGTGCCGGGGCCGGAGGAGGCGCAGGTGCGGGTGCCGGAATGGGCGGCGGGGGCGGCGGGGGTGGAGGAGGGGCTGGTGCCGGGGCCGGTGGCGGCGCTGCTTCCGCCACGCTGCCGCCAAAGTGCTGCACCAGCGCCGCCAGGCCGCCGTTGAAGCCTTGCGCCACCGGGCTGGTGCGCCATTGGCCGTCCTTGCGGTAGAACTCGATCAGCATCACCGCCCGCTCGTTCTGGAACAGGGTGCCGTCCAGGGCAAATTCTGCCGCCGTGCTGCCATCGGGGTGGCGCAGGCGTGCCTGGCTGGCGCCGAGCGCGCGCAGGCCCTGGGCGGATTCGGTGGCCAGCGTCACCACCAGCGCATCAATGGAGGCGGGCAGGCGCGCCAGATCAAAGGCAAAGGTGTGCGTGCCGCTCTGGCGCACGCCGCCGCACGGGCTTTGCGGCTGGTTGAAGAACGTCATGTAGCGCTCGTCGGCCAGGCGCCGCTGGCTGTCCAGGCCAAAGCAGGCGCTGTCCAGCGCCAGGCTGGCGGGGGCCAGCGCCAGTTCCAGGGTGAAAGCGCCCTGGGACAGGCCCAGGTCGCCCAGTTTGGTGCGCTGGCCGCGCGCGAGAGAAACGGTTGGGGGCATTGAAGTTCTCCATGAAAAAGGCCGCCGCGCCCGGTGAGGGTCGCAGCGGCCCGGTTGCAAGCTGCAGTGGGACGAAGTGCCGGGCTGTGTCAGGTGGTGACGTAGTGCTCGGGGTATTTCTTGCGGTGGCGCAGCGACGACCACACCGAAGCACCAATGAAGCCCACGCCGATCAGGCCGGTGATGACTTCGGGCACATGCACCCTGGTGCCCAGCAGCATGATGGCGGCCAGCGCGCCAATGGCGTAGTGCGCGCCGTGCTCCAGGTAGATGTATTCGTTGAGCGTGCCCCGGTTGACCAGGTACACCGTCATGGAGCGCACGAACATGGCGCCAATCGCCAGGCCGAGCATGATGATCACCACGTCCTTGGTGATGGCGAAAGCGCCGATCACGCCGTCAAAGGAGAACGAGGCGTCCAGCACTTCCAGGTACAAAAAGCTGGCAAAGCCCGAGCGCTGGATGGTCTTGACCGCCGCGTCGCCTTCTTCCTCGATTTCAAACAGCGCACCCACCGCATCGACCGCCAGGTACAGCAGCAAGCCCAGCACACCGGCCACAAACACGCGCGACTGCTCGGCTTCGGGCACCCACCAGCGGGTGGAGAAAATGGCGCACAGGGCAATGAACACGCTGATTTCGCTGAACTTGGCCAGCTTGGTCAGGCGCTCTTCAAAGGCGCCCAGCCAGTGGGTTTCCTTGTTGGTGTCAAACAGAAAATTCAGGAACACCAGCAGCAGGAACATGCCGCCAAAGGCGGAAATGACCGGGTAGGCCTCGGTCAGCACCTGCGAATACTGGTCGGGGTTGTTGAGCGCCATCTCCATCGTCTCGACCGCGCTGATGCCGCCCGAAAAACTCACGATGACGATGGGAAAGACCAGCCGCATGCCAAACACGGCCACCAGAATGCCGACGGTCAGAAAGGCCTGGCGCCAGAACTCGGACATGTCCTTGAGCACGCCGGCATTGACCACGGCGTTGTCGAACGACAGGCTCACCTCCAAAATGGCCAGCACCGTGACCAGCCACAGCGCGGTCCACAGGCCCATGGTGTGCTGCGTGCCCCACCAGCCGGCAATGCCAATGCACAGCGCGGTCACCAAAAACGAAATGCGAAATTCTTTCATTGAAATTTTTCAGCCGCCAAGGCTGCGTAGTGCGTAGGGAGCAAAGGAAAAAAAGGCGCCAGGACCCTGGCTGGACTGCCTTGACAGCACACGCCGCGGGGGCGAAGCAGGCCGAAACATACACTATAATTTAAAACCACCAGGCCGGTTTGCCGATGCCCTGACAGAAAATCCCAGTCCACAGGTTTTTCATCTATTTGTCCCATTTGTCTCACCAAGGGGGTGGAATTTCACCCCACAGGCCCGAGATAGGCCTCTAGGTGGTGCGCATGCCACAGGGGTGCGCCAGTTTCCTGAATCCGTTTTCTCAACCCGAAGGAGTCCATCCATGGCAATCAGTCTGCAAAAAGGCGGCAACGTCAACCTGTCCAAAGAAGCCCCCGGCATGAAGAAGATGCTGGTCGGCCTGGGCTGGAGCATGCGCTCCACCGATGGCGATGCCTTTGACCTGGACGGCAGCGTGTTTCTGCTGGGCGCCGGCGGCAAGGTGCGCTCGGACGCCGACTTCGTGTTTTACAACCAGAACAAGTCCAGCGATGGCAGTGTGGTGCACTCGGGCGACAACCGCACCGGCGAAGGCGAAGGCGACGACGAGTCGGTGACCATTGAACTCGACAAGGTGCCTGCCGATGTCGAGAAAATCGCGGTTTGCGTGACCATCCACGACGCCGAAGCCAAGCGCCAGAACTTCGGCATGGTGGCCAGCGCCTATGTGCGCTGCGTCGATGCCGTGAGCAACGTTGAAGTGGCGCGCTACGACCTGTCGGAAGACGCCTCTGTGGAAGCCGCCATGATCTTTGGCGAAATCTACCGCCACAACGGCGAGTGGAAGTTCAAGGCCATTGGCCAGGGCTTCCAGGGCGGTCTGGGCCCGATGGCGAAAAACTTCGGCGTCAACGTCTGAGCCAGACGCCTGAGGGGCGCCAAGGTGCCTGGGCCAGGGTGCATTGCTTGCGCTTCTGGCCTTTTTTTTGTCCGGACGTGCTGCAAAAGGGTGGGTGTGCTGCACGCGCACACTTCCCTTGGGATCACAAGCCTGTGAATCCGTCGACGGCGCTTTCATTTCTGGTCTGAGGATGCTGTATGCCTGTTTTTACCGTGACGGGGGATGTCGATCCGTTCCTGCATGTGGCGCTGGACAAGGGCGAAGCCATTTTTTGCGAGTCCGACGCCATGGTGATGATGGAGGCCAACCTGGACCTCTCAGGCACCGTGCAGGGCGGCATTCTGCAGGCTGCCATGCGCCGCTTTGCCAATGGCGAGTCGTTCTTTCAGCAGCGCATCGAAGCCACGCGCGGCCCGGGTGACTGCCTGCTGTCGCCCACCATGCCGGGCGGCGTGGAGGTGCTGGAGGTCGGCACGCGCCAGTACCTGCTGAGCGACGGCGCCTATGTGGCGGCCACGTCGGGCGTGCAGGTGACGGCGCGCAGCCAGAGCATCGGCAACGCGCTGTTTGGCGGCACGGGCGGTTTTTTCATCGGCCAGTCGGGCGGCACCGGCCAGCTGGCGGTGAACGGCTTTGGTTCGCTGTTCAAGCTCGATGTGCAGCCGGGCAAGGACATCACCATCGACAATGGCCATGTGGTGGCCTGGGACTCGGCGCTGCAGTACAGCCTGAGCGCGTCCACCAACACCAAGCGCGGCCTGCTGGGCAACCTGGTCGGCAGCATGACCTCGGGCGAAGGCATGGTGCTGAAGTTTTTCGGGCAGGGCCAGGTGCTGGTGTGCTCGCGCAACAAGGACAGTTTTCTGGCCTGGCTGGCCAGCAAGATCGGGTCCAGGTCTTCCTGACCGCTTTTACTGCCCTGACCGCCTGCAGCCATTTCCGG
>JAGOCN010000185.1 GCA_017998735.1 Giesbergeria sp. | reverse complement strand
GCCCTGCTGTTTGGCCTGGAGCAGGGCTGGCCGCTGGTGCGCTGCGCCCAACTAGGCAACCGCCTGGGCGCGCTCAAGGTGGCCGAGCGCGGGCCGCAAAATTACGTGCTGGACTTTGATCCTGCCATTGCCTGAGCGCCATCGCAGCTGCAGTTGAGGCGCCAGCCGCAAAGCCCCGAAACACACGGATTTGCTATTGTTTCAGTAGCTGCTGGCGCACTATCTGCAAGGGCTGCAGGCCGATTTGACCATTTTTTCTGATGGGACCAGCCAGGGCGGGACAGGGACACCGGCCCGGCACTGAAGCGCACTTTGTGCGCAGACCAAAAAAAAGCCCGGTACCTCCGAAAGGGCACCGGGCGAGACACGCGCAAGGTGCGCGTGCCCTGGATCAGGGCTTGTTGCCGGTGGGGAACGGCCAGGTGGCTTTGGGGCTGAGGGTGGTGCGCGGGGCAGAAGCTGCCGATGCGGCGCCTGGCTTGTCCTTGGCAGCCTTCGCTGGCGCTGCCGCCTTTTTGGCTGCAGGTGCAGGCGTTGCCGCTGCGGAAGCATTGGCAGCCGCAGCGGTCTTGGCAGGGGCCTTCTTTTTTACGGAAGCGGCGGGTGCATCTGCCTTGGCGGCTGCAGGTGCAGGCGCTTTTTTACCTGCAGCTGCTGCCTTCTTGGCAGGAGCGGCCGGTTTGGCAGCTGCAGCTGCGGTAGTTGCCGCAGGCGTCTTGGCGGCGGCCGACTTTGCCGCGGGTGCAGAAGCCGCCTTTTTGGCCGCTGCCGGAGCGGCCTTTTTGGCAGCCGGAACTGCTGCAGCAGCAGCTGCAGGTGCAGCGGCTTTCTTGGCCGGTGCGGCAGATTTCTTGGCCGGTGCGGGAGCAGCAGCAGCTTTCACCGCCGGCTTGCTGGCACTGGCGGGTGCCTTTTTCGCAGGTGCCGCAGCAGCCTTCTTGGCCGCTGCCTGCGGCTTGTCTTTTTCTGCTGCAGCGGCAGGGGCCGCAGCAGTGGCTGCCTTGTTGGCCGAAGCCGGTTTCTTTGCCGGAACGGCCGCTTTGGCGGCCGGTTTTTTCGCAGTTGCCATCATGTTCTCCTGGGTTCAATAAATCAAAATACGGCATGCCAGGGCTTGGCATCGAACGCTCCCGATCTTTCGATTCTGGCGGTCTGTGTTATGGGAGGAAAAACACCCTGTATGCCAACACCGCATTGTGGTACTGGCAATGCAGGGCGTGCAAGGAAAAAACAGGAATGGCGTGCGATATGCGGCTTTTTAGTCCCAGGACAGGGCGCCGCCGGTCTGGTATTCGATGACACGCGTTTCAAAGAAGTTGCGCTCCTTCTTCAAATCGATCATTTCGCTCATCCAGGGGAAGGGGTTTTCCTCGTTCGGAAACAGCGTTTCCAGCCCGATCTGCGTGGCCCGGCGGTTGGCGATGTAGCGCAGGTAGCCCTTGAACATCGACGCGTTCATGCCCAGCACGCCGCGCGGCATGGTGTCTTCCGCGTACTTGTATTCCAGCTCCACCGCCTTGGTGAACAGCGCCTTGATCTCGTTCTTGAATTCAGCGGTCCAGAGCTGCGGGTTTTCCAGTTTCAGCTGGTTGATCAGGTCAATGCCGAAGTTGCAGTGCATCGACTCGTCGCGCAGGATGTACTGGTACTGCTCGGCGGCGCCGGTCATCTTGTTCTGCCGGCCCAGCGCCAGAATCTGCGTGAAGCCGACATAAAAGAACAGGCCCTCCATCAGGCAGGCAAAGACGATCAGCGACTTGAGCAGCGTCTGGTCGTTTTCGTGCGTGCCAGTGTGAAAGTGCGGGTCGCTGATGGCATTGATGAACGGAATCAGAAACTCGTCCTTGTCGCGGATCGACTGGACTTCGTTGTAGGCGTTGAAGATCTCGCCCTCGTCCAGGCCGAGCGACTCGACGATGTACTGGTAGGCGTGGGTGTGGATGGCTTCCTCAAACGCCTGGCGCAGCAGAAACTGGCGGCACTCGGGCGCGGTGATGTGGCGGTAGGTGCCCAGCACGATGTTGTTGGCGGCCAGCGAGTCTGCGGTCACAAAAAACCCCAGGTTGCGCTTGACGATGCGGCGCTCGTCCTCGGTCAGGCCGTTCGGGTCTTTCCAAAGCGCAATGTCGCGCGTCATGTTCACTTCCTGCGGCATCCAGTGGTTGGCGCAGGTGGCCAGGTACTTTTCCCAGGCCCATTTGTACTTGAACGGCACCAGCTGGTTGACATCGGTCTGGCCGTTGATGATGCGCTTGTCGTCGGCATTGACGCGGCGCTGCAGCGCGGCGGCAGGGGGTGCCGGTGTTGCTACCAAATCAGGAGCTGCTGGCGCAGGCTGTGTCTGCGCTGCGGGCAAAAAAGACTCTAAATCATCGGGCAGGAGTGCCATGGCCGGTGTGGCCATGGGCAAGGCGGTGGTGGCTTCTTCGTCCCAATTCAACATGGTGGTTCCAGTGCTCAGGTGATGCAAGCCGCTGTGCTTCAGGCCCGGAGGCTCAGAGGCTCTGGGGGCACAGCGGCGCGGGTGTGTACAGGGGGGCTGCGCCTTATTGGCAGGCTTCGCAGCCCGGATCGTCGATGGCGCAGAACTTCACATCCGTGGCCGGTGTGGTGTCTGTTGCAGCCATGGCTGGCACGGCGATGGCCTGCATTGCGCCAGCACTGCCGGCGGCATCACTGCCGGACGACACGGCGTTCAGCCGGCCGCTTTGCACTGTGGATTTTTCAGCCGCCGTGGCGCTGCTGGTGCGCAGGTAGTAGGTGGTTTTCAGACCCCGCACCCAGGCCAGCTTGTAGGTTTCGTCCAGCTTCTTGCCCGACGCGCCGGCCATGTAGATGTTGAGCGACTGCGCCTGGTCAATCCACTTCTGGCGCCGCGCTGCCGCTTCCACCAGCCAGGTGGTTTCCACTTCAAAGGCGGTGGCATACAACTGCTTGAGGTTTTGCGGCACGCGGTCGATGGGGCGCAGCGAGCCGTCAAAGTGCTTCAGGTCCATCACCATCACGTCGTCCCACAGGCCCAGGCGCTTCAAATCGCGCACCAGGCGGCCGTTGATGATGGTGAATTCGCCCGACAGGTTGGACTTGACCGACAGGTTGCCAAAGCACGGCTCGATCGAGGCGTCCACACCGACGATGTTGGAGATGGTGGCGGTTGGTGCAATGGCGGTGCAGTTGGAATTGCGCATGCCGTCCTTGGCAATCTTCTGGCGCAGCGCATCCCAGTCCAGCGTGGACGAGCGGTCCACTTCCACATAACCGCCGCGCGCCTTGTGCAGCATGTCGATGGTGTCCAGCGGCAGGATGCCCTGGCTCCACAGCGAGCCTTCATAGGTCTGGTAGCGGCCACGCTCGCGCGCCAGTTCCGACGACGCCCAGTAAGCGTGGTAGCAGATGGCTTCCATGGAAGTGTCGGCAAACTCGACCGCCTGCTGCGACGCATAGGGAATGCGCAGCTCGTACAGGCTGTCCTGAAAACCCATCAGGCCCAGGCCCACCGGGCGGTGGCGCAGGTTCGAGTCCTTGGCTTTTTGCACCGCGTAGTAGTTGATGTCGATCACGTTGTCGAGCATCCGCATCGCGGTCTTGATGGTCTTTTGCAGCTTGGTGTGGTCGAGTGCACCGTCGGTGATGTGCTGCAGCAGGTTGATGGAACCCAGGTTGCAGACCGCGGTTTCGGTGTCGCTGGTGTTGAGCGTGATCTCGGTGCACAGGTTGCTGGAATGCACCACGCCAGCGTGCTGCTGGGGCGAGCGCACGTTGCAGGCGTCCTTGAACGTGATCCAGGGGTGGCCGGTCTCGAACAGCATGGTCAACATCTTGCGCCACAGGTCGGTGGCGGGCACGGTGCGCGACGGCTTGATTTCGCCGCGTGCGGCCTTGGCTTCGTAAGCCACATAGGCCTGCTCGAATTCGGCGCCGAACTTGTCGTGCAGGTCGGGCACGTTGTTGGGCGAGAACAAGGTCCACTGGCCTTTTTCCATCACGCGGCGCATGAACAGGTCGGGGATCCAGTTGGCGGTGTTCATGTCGTGCGTGCGGCGGCGGTCGTCGCCGGTGTTCTTGCGCAGCTCCAGAAATTCTTCGATGTCCAGGTGCCAGGTTTCCAGGTAGGTGCAAACGGCGCCCTTCCTCTTGCCACCGTTGTGCGCCAGGCCGGCCACGGTCTGGTAGGACGCGTCCACCTCCACCTTCAAGTCCACCACCAGCGGCTTGGGTGTCATGGGGCGCACAGCGCGGATGCGCGAGAACACCATGCCATCGCGCACCAGCCAGTTGCGCTTGCTGACCGGCTGGCTGCCCAGGCGCTCGGCCAGCTCGCCCACGGCGGGGATGCGCAGGTCGATGCAGGTGCCGGTGTGGTTGAACACCACGCTGGAGCCGTCTGAGCGCACGCCGGTGTGCTGGTGCTGGCGGGTGCGCTTTTGGCCGGACACCGGCACGCCCAGGCGCAGCATTTGGTAGCGCACGCCGTGTGCCAGCGCCTCGGAGCTGGAGGTAAAGGTCAGTTCTTTGCCGCGCGAGACGCAGCCATCGGTTTCCAGCAGGCCTTGCAGCAGGGCCAGCATTTGCTGGCGCGGCAGGTGGCTCAGGCGCGGGGCAATGCGCTTTTGCTGCGCCTCGTCATACAGGTCGTCGCAGCCCAGCGCCAGGGTGGGCGCACCGGCGCTGCTGATGCGGCCGGTGGTGCCGTCGCGCAGCACACCGCGACCCGATGCCCAGTGGATTTGCACGTAAGTCGTGCCCCGGCCGGTTTCCCAGCTGTGGATGCCGCGCGCT
>JAGOCN010000184.1 GCA_017998735.1 Giesbergeria sp. | reverse complement strand
GCCCTCACCCCCACCCTCTCCCAGAGGGAGAGGGAGTAAAACCGGGGGCCGCGCCTTGATTGAACAGGGTTCGCAAGGCTACCGCCGCTTGCCCCCATCCCAGCCTTCCCCCAGCGGGGGAAGGGGCAAAACCGGCGCTGGTTTTGCCCGGTTTTGCCACCGCTGCCGGCCTTCCATTTCGGCCTTTTCGCAGACCAGAAAAAGTCAAGACCGGCACTGGTATGCCTCAGCTGAATGGCGAGGTTTCAGTCCCCTGCGCCCCATGCGCCCCGTGCGCCACCTGCAAACACTGCGCAAACGCCTGCGCTGCGCGCGGTGGTGCGGGCGACCTGCGCAGCACACTGACAAACTGGCAGGGGTAGAAAAACAGCGCCGGCTGCACTGCCTGCATCTGCCCGGCGCGCTCGAAGGCGGCGGCGTAGTGGTCGGGCAGAAAACCCAGAAATTGCCCTGACAGCACCAGCGTGGCAATCGACTCCTGGTCAAAACCGGTGGCCTTGCGCGGCAGGCGGGCGCCGTGGCTCAGCTCCATGTTGGGCGAGTGGTAGCCCAGGCCGGCAAACGGCCAGGCGCGCAGGCCCTGCCAGGTCAGGTGGCCGTGGGACTGGCCAAACAG
Organism: Giesbergeria sp.; assembly: GCA_017998735.1. GTDB lineage: Bacteria > Pseudomonadota > Gammaproteobacteria > Burkholderiales > Burkholderiaceae_C > Simplicispira. The sequence goes on along the minus strand of JAGOCN010000184.1, from coordinate 4,164 downwards.
CGGGTGCAGCGCGCCGCAATACAACAACATGCGTTCGGCGAACAGCGGCGCGTACACCAGGCTTTGGGATGGCCGGTGCGCCGGCAGGATGCCGACCTGAAAGCGCCCGTCCAGCAGCCCGCGCTCGATGGCCGGAATGGACGCCACATGCAGCTGCAGCTCCACGCCCGGCGCCTGCACGGTGAACAGCGCAATCGCCGCGCCAATGCGCGCCGCCGGGTTGCTGGCGGTCTGGTCAAACAGCGCCACGTCCAGGCGCCCGCCCATGCGCTGGTGGATGTCGTCGATGCTGGCGCGAAACGCGTCCACCGCCTGCAGCAGGCGCAGTGTTTCGTCGTACACGCGCTGGCCCTCGGCGGTCAGCGCAAAGCCGGCCCGCCCGCGCCGGCACAGCGTAAGGCCCAGGCGCGTTTCCAGGTCCTTGATGTGGCGGCTCACGGTGCTGGCGCCGATGTTCAGTTCGCGCTCGGCCGCTGCCATGCCGCCGCATTCGGCCACGCTTTTGAACACCTGCAGCAGCCGCAGGTCCATGTCGCTCACCTGGCCCAGTGCGGCGCGCTGGCGCGGCGGCGCGGGTGCGTCGGTGGACAGTGCGGGAAGGTGGGTGGAAGAGGGACCGGAACGGGGCGGCATTGCGTGCAGAAAGTGGCAAGTGAACCGGGACATTGTGCGCTGGTGCAAAGCAACAGGGCTGGCCACAATGGGTTTTTGCGCCTGTGCCGGCCAGTGCCTTCTTCAGTGCTGCCGCTGCCAGATCCTTCTTTTGGTTGACCTTGTTTTTCAAGCTTTCTGGAGAACGCACATGAGCTTCGTTCCTGTGGACCGCCCTGCTTTCCCTGCCGGTGCTGCCGGTGCTGCCGGTGCTGCCACCGACGCCGCAGCCTTCCCGGCGTCTGCGCAGACGCGCCAGGACGCCGCCTGGCTGGACGCGCACTGGATGCCCTACACCGCCAACCGCCAGTTCAAGGCCAACCCGCGCATGGTGGTGGCGGCCAGCGGTGCGTATTTCACCGACAGCGACGGGCGCAAGATTTTCGATGGCCTGTCGGGCCTGTGGTGTTCGGGCCTGGGCCATGGCCGGCGCGAGATTGCCGAGGCGATTGGCCGCCAGGCGATGCAGCTCGATTACGCACCGGCGTTCCAGTTTGGCCATCCGCTGTCGTTCGAGCTGGCCAACCGCATCAAGGAACTGACGCCTGCGGGGCTGGACTATGTGTTTTTCACCGGCTCCGGTTCGGAAGCGGCCGACACCTCGCTGAAGATGGCACGCGCCTACTGGCGCACCAAAGGGCAGGCCAGCAAGACGCGGCTGATTGGCCGCGAGAAGGGCTACCACGGCGTGAACTACGGCGGCATTTCGGTCGGCGGCATTGGCGCCAACCGCCGGCTGTTTGGCCAGGGCGTGGAGGCCGACCACCTGCCGCACACCCAGCCGGCCGCCGGGTCGTTCCACAAAGGCATGCCACCCACCGGCAAGGAGCTGGCCGACCGGCTGCTGGACCTGATTGCGCTGCACGACGCGAGCAACATTGCCGCTGTCATCGTCGAGCCGTTTTCCGGCTCGGCCGGGGTCGTCATTCCGCCGGTGGGCTACCTGCAGCGGCTGCGCGACATCTGCACGCAGAACAACATCCTGCTGATTTTTGACGAGGTCATCACCGGTTTTGGCCGGGCCGGCGCCATGACCGGCGCGGAGGCCTTTGGCGTCACGCCGGACATCCTGAACATTGCCAAGCAGGTCACCAACGGCGCACAGCCGCTGGGCGCGGTGGTGGCCAGCAAGGAGATCTACGACACCTTCATGGCCGCCGGCGGGCACGATTACATGCTGGAATTTCCGCACGGCTACACCTATTCAGCGCACCCGGTGGCGTGTGCGGCAGCGCTGGCGGCGCTCGACATCCTGCAAAACGAAGACATGATCGGCCGCGTGCAGGCGCTGGCGCCGTACTTTGAAACTGCCGTGCACAGCCTGAAGGGCGCCAGGCATGTGCTCGACATCCGCAACTTCGGTCTGGCCGCCGGCTTCACCATTGCCCCGCTGCCGGGCGAACCGGCCCGCCGGCCGTACGAAATCGCCATGAACTGCTGGAAGAAAGGCTTTTATGTGCGCTATGGCGGCGACACCGTCCAGCTGGCGCCGCCGTTCATCAGCGAACGGGCGGAAATCGACCGGCTGGTGAACGCGCTGGGCGACGCGCTGGCCGAGACCGCCTGAGGCGCCGGCGCTGCACACCGCATTGGCGGTGCAGCGCACAGGCAGGGCAGATCAGGGCAGACCAAGGCACAGCGCAACACGCCGGCATTGCCGCTGGTCACCCATGTCACTCACTTCACTCACTTCGCTCCTTTTTTGATAGCTGCTGGCGCAGGCTGCGCCTGGGCTGGAGGCAGATTTGACCTGAAAATGAAGGTGTGCGGCGTGTGGCGCTGCGCAAGCCGTGCCGGGGCGGCCAAAGGCGCTGGCCGCCGGTCACAGGTGTTTTGCCCTGGGCGCTTTGCCGGGCGTGTCTGCAGCGTGTAAGGCGCAACCTACAATCGATCTCCCTTACAGGAGCCCCGATGCCCCGGGCCATGCACCGGCGCACCGCCGCTCCACCCACGCTGGAGACGCCCGATGCCCGAAGCCACCATGGCCCCGAACCCCGACAGTTCTGACAAGCGCGCCGAATTGCGCCGCGCCGCGCTGGAATACCACGAGTTTCCCAAGCCCGGCAAGATCGCCATTGCCGCCACCAAGCAGATGGTCAACCAGCACGACCTGGCGCTGGCGTACTCGCCCGGCGTGGCCGCGCCCTGCGAGGAAATCGTCAAGGACCCGGCCAATGCCTTCAAGTACACCAGCCGCGGCAACCTGGTGGGCGTGATCACCAACGGCACGGCGGTGCTGGGCCTGGGCGACATCGGCGCGCTGGCCAGCAAGCCGGTGATGGAAGGCAAGGGCGTCCTGTTCAAGAAGTTCTCGGGCATCGATGTGTTCGACATCGAGATCAACGAGAAGGACCCTGAAAAGCTGGTCGAAATCATTGCCGCGCTGGAGCCCACCTTTGGCGGCATCAACCTCGAAGACATCAAGGCGCCCGACTGCTTCTATGTGGAGCGCAAGCTGCGCGAGCGCATGAACATTCCGGTGTTCCACGACGACCAGCATGGCACCGCCATCGTGGTCGGTGCGGCCATCCTCAACGGCCTGAAGGTGGCCGGCAAGGACATCAAAAAGGTCAAGCTGGTGGCGTCCGGCGCGGGCGCCGCGGCGCTGGCGTGCCTGAAGCTGCTGGTCAAGCTGGGCATGCCGGTGGAAAACATCTGGGTGACCGACATTGCCGGCGTGGTGTATGCCGGCCGCACCGAGCTGATGGACGAGGACAAGGCCGGCTTTGCCCAGCCCACCGACCAGCGCACGCTGTCCGAAGCGATTGACGGCGCGGACGTGTTTCTGGGCCTGTCGGCCGGCGGCGTGATGAAGCAGGACATGGTGCGCAAGATGGCGGCCAGGCCGCTGATCTTTGCGCTGGCCAACCCGAACCCCGAAATCCAGCCCGAGGACGTGAAGGCGGTGCGCAGCGACGCCATCATGGCGACCGGCCGCACCGACTACCCGAACCAGGTCAACAACGTCCTGTGCTTTCCGTACATCTTCCGGGGCGCGCTGGACTGCGGCGCCACCACCATCACACTGGAAATGGAGATTGCCGCCGTCCACGCCATTGCCGACCTGGCGCAGGCCGAGCAAAGCGAGGTGGTGGCCGCAGCCTATGTGGGCGAGGCACTGGCCTTTGGCCCCGAGTACCTGATCCCCAAGCCGTTCGATCCGCGCCTGATGATGAAGATTGCGCCGGCGGTGGCGCAGGCGGCGTTTGACAGCGGCGTCGCCCAGCGCCCGATTGCCGACATGCAGGCCTACAGCGACCACCTGCAGACCTTTGTCTATGCGTCCGGCACCACCATGAAGCCGATTTTCATGGTGGCCAAGCAGGCCGAGAAAAAGCGCATCGCCTACGCCGAGGGCGAGGAAGAGCGGATCTTGCGCGCCGCGCAGATCGTGGTCGATGAAAACCTGGCGCGCCCGACGCTGATCGGCCGCCCGGCCATCATTGCCCAGCGCATTGAAAAGTTCGGCCTGCGGCTGGAGCAGGGGCGCGATTACGACACCGTCAACGTCGA
>JAGOCN010000183.1 GCA_017998735.1 Giesbergeria sp. | reverse complement strand
GCGCTTGCACTAGCAGCGTGGCGCCGGTCTGCACCTCGTACACCACGGTGTTCGACAGCGTGCTGGCCGACTGGCGCGAAAACAGTCCCATGTCGGCCGCCAGCAGGCGCGCAAACAGCGCTTCGCGCAGGATCAGCATGCCCTCGTTGGCAATGCGCGTGAGCGCGTACTGGCCTATGAATTGCGCAGCCCCGCGCAGCGCAAAAATCCCCATGATGGCGGCCGGCACCATCCAAAGCGACAGCGAGCCCTGGGTGAAACCCCGGTCCAGCAGAGGCTTGAGCAGCGCGGGAATCAGCGGCTCGGTGATGGCGCCCACCAGTGTGGCCACCACGGCCAGACTCCAGATCGGGCGCTGGTTGCCGAAGTAGAGCGACAGGCGGCGCAGCCGTTCGCGGAGTTTTTCAGGGGGCTGGCCGGGCTCGGCTGTTGCCGGGCGGGCAGGGGAATCTGGAGGGTGCATGTGCCCCGAATTCTACGGTTCGCTCCTGCGCGGCCGGCATTTCGCCAGGGCAGCAGCTGGCCGGTGTGTAATATCGCGGTTTGATGGCCGGCCGTTGCCCGGCTGCTGTGGCACCGAATGACTATTGACCGATTCTTGAAATTTCCCCTCGCAATTCCTCTCCAAACGGCCCTGCCGGCATGTTCGCGCCGTGGCTTTGTCGCGGGCCTGGCGGCGGCACCTGCGCTGCCGGCCCTGGCCCAGTTCAAGGTGGAGGTGTCCGGCGTGGGTTTGACGCAACTGCCGATTGCCATTGCCCCGTTTCGCGGCGAAGCGCAGTCGCCGCAAAAGATGGCCGGCATCGTGCAGGCCGATCTGGAGCGCAGCGGACAGTTTCGCGGTGTGGACACCAGCGGCGTTGCCCTGGACGAAAGCTCGCGCCCCGATGTGGCGCTGTGGCGGCAGAAAAACGCCGACTCGCTGGTCACCGGCAGCGTCACGCGCCTGGCGGACGGGCGCTACGACGTGCGCTTTCGCCTTTGGGACGTGGTGCGCAGCCAGGACCTGGGCGGCCAGAGCTATGTCATCACGCAGGCCGACCTGCGCCTGGTGGCGCACCGCATTGCCGACTATGTCTATGAAAAGCTGACCGGCGAGCGCGGCGTCTTTTCCACGCGCATCGTCTATGTCACCAAGTCCGGCAGCCGCTACAGCCTCTGGGTGGCCGATGCGGATGGAGAAAATGCCCAGGCTGCGCTGTCCAGCCCCGAGCCCATCATCTCGCCGGCCTGGTCGCCCACGGGCGGACAGATAGCCTATGTGTCCTTCGAGTCGCGCAAGCCGGTGGTGTATGTGCACGATGTGGCTTCCGGCAAGCGCCGGCTGATCGCCAACTTCCGCGGCTCCAACAGCGCGCCTGCCTGGTCGCCCGACGGGCGCACCCTGGCCGTGACGCTGAGCCGCGATGGCAACTCGCAGCTCTACACCATCGATGCCACGGGTGGCGAAGCCAGGCGGCTGATGCAAAGCGCCGGCATTGACACCGAACCGGTGTATTCGGCCGATGGCCGCAGCATCTACTTTGTCAGCGACCGGGGCGGAGCACCGCAGATCTACAGGGTGGCACGCACCGGTGGCAGCGCCGAGCGCGTGACCTTCAATGGCAGCTACAACATTTCGCCCACCGTCAGCGCCGATGGCCGCTGGATGGCCTACATCTCGCGCTCGGGCGGCTTCAAGCTGCAATTGATGGACCTGGCCAGCGGTGCGGTCACGTCCCTCACCGACACCACCGCCGATGAAAGCCCCAGCTTTGCGCCCAACAGCCGCCTGATCGTCTATGCCACCCAGCAGCAGGGGCGCGAGGCGCTCATGACGACGACGCTGGACGGAAAGATCAAGGCGCGCCTGGCCGGGCAGGGCGGCGACATCCGCGAGCCCGATTGGGGTCCGTTCCAGAAGCCGTGACGCGGCGCTGCACTTCTTTTTTGGTATTTTTGGTATTTTTTTAGATTTTTCAGGAGATTTTTGATGTTCAAACGACTTTTTTCTGCCGTGGCCGTGGCCGCTCTGGTGGCTGGCTGCAGCTCGGGTGTGGACCTGGACAACGCCCCGGTGGAAGACCGCACCGGCGCCGCCCTGCCCACCACGGGCGCCAACGGAGCCAATTCCGCAGACACCGGCCAAAGCTCGGTGGCCGGTGTCGATCTGTCGCAGTCGGCGCGCGACGCCGCCGGCCCGGTCGGTGTCGGCAAGGTGGTGCATTTTGATTACGACAGCTACGTGGTCCGCTCTGACTACCAAGACCTGATCGAGACGCATGCGCGCTTCCTCAAGGCTGCGCCTGCACGCAAGGTCATGCTTGAAGGCCACACCGACGACCGGGGCGGCCGCGAATACAACCTGGCACTCGGCCAGAAGCGGGCCGAAGCGGTCAGCCGCGCCCTGGGCCTGCTGGGCGTGCCCACCGCGCAGATGGAAGCCGTGAGTTTCGGCAAGGAAAAACCGGCCATGGCAGGCGGCAGCGAGGACGCCCGCGCGGAAAACCGCCGCGTTGAGCTGTCGTACCGCTGATGCGCTCAGTTGCCGTGACGGTGAAGCAGCCATTGCGTGCGTTGTGCGCACTGGCAGTGGTCTGCGCGCTGTCGCAGGGCGCCCATGCGGCCCTGTTCGAGGACGACGAGGCGCGCCGTGCCATTCTGGAGTTGCGCCAGCGCGTGGACGTGCTGCAGCAGGCCAACCAGCGCTCGGGCGACGATCTGCGCCGCTCCGGTGAAGACAGCAGCCAGATGCGCCGCAGCCTGCTGGAATTGCAGTCCCAGATCGACCTGCTGAAAAGCGATGCGGCCAAGCTGCGCGGTCAGAACGAGCAGCTGCTGCGCGACGTGAGTGAACTGCAGCGCAGCCAGAAGGACATCTCCAAGGGGGTGGACGAGCGCCTGCGGCAGTTCGAGCCGGCCAAGGTGACCGTGGACGGGGACGAGTTTCAGGTGCAGGCTGCAGAAAAGCGCGACTTCGATGCTGCGCTGGCGCTGTTTCGCAGCGGCAGTTTCACCGAAGCACAAACCGCTTTCAACCGCTTTGCCGGCCAGTACCCGCGCAGCGGCTACCTGCCATCGGCCCGCTTCTGGCTGGGCAATGCGCAGTACGCGAACCGCGACTACAAAGGCGCCATTGCCACTTTCAGAACCTTGTTGGCCAGCACGCCCAACCATGCCCGCGCGCCCGAAGCCTTTCTGTCGATTGCCAACTGCCAGATGGAACTGAAGGAAACCAAGGGCGCCCGCAAGACGCTGGAAGACCTGGTCAGCACCTATCCGCAGTCTGAAGCGGCTCTGGCGGCCAAAGAGCGCCTGGCACAAATGAAGTGATGAAGGCGCTGGAAGCCATGGAAGCGATGCAGGCGATGCAGGCACCCGCCGCTGTGGCGAACCTTTCACCAGAATTTTCCACATCTGAAGATGCCGCACTGCAGCAGCGGCGCTTTGGGGGAATGGAGCGCCTGTATGGCGTGGCAGCGGCTGCCCGCATCCGGGCCGCCCATGTGGTGGTGGTGGGCATTGGCGGGGTGGGTTCCTGGACGGTGGAGGCGCTGGCCCGCAGCGGTGTGGGGCAGCTCACCCTGGTGGACCTGGACCACATTGCCGAATCGAACATCAACCGCCAGGTGCATGCGCTGGAAACCACGCTGGGCCAGGCCAAGGTGCAGGCGATGCGCGAGCGCATTGCGCTCATCAATCCGGCTTGCCAGGTGCACTGCATCGAAGAGTTCGTGGACGCCGACAACTGGCTGCAGCTGGTGCCCTCCGACATCCAGGGCGTGGTGGACGCCTGCGATCAAAGGCAGGCCAAGGTTGCCATGGCGGCATGGGCAGTCCAGGCCAGCGTGCCGTATGTGACCGTGGGCGCGGCCGGAGGCAAGCGCCAGGCCCACCGCGTCGATGTGGCAGACCTGTCGCTGGTCACGCACGACCCCTTGCTGGCACAGCTGCGCCAGCAACTGCGCAAGCTCCATGGCGCTGCGCGCGAGGGGCGTCCCATGGGCATCACCTGCGTGTTCAGCCGCGAAGCGGTGGCGCCGCCGGATGCTTCCTGCCAGATCGAAGGCGATGGCTCGCTCAACTGCCATGGTTACGGGTCTTCGGTGGCGGTGACTTCCACCTTTGGCCTGTGCGCAGCCGGTGCATTGCTGGAAAATATTGCCAGCAGCCCAAAAACAGCTTTTGGCTAGGCTATAATTTGATTCTTTGCTGATTGCCACAAAAGGTGTGCAGCAAAAATTCCGGGACGTTAGCTCAGTTGGTAGAGCAGTGGACTTTTAATCCATTTGTCGTGGGTTCGACCCCCGCACGTCCCACCAGACAGGCCTTTGAAGGCATTGAAAAGCCCGCTGCAGCAATGCCAGCGGGCTTTTTTCATTCCAGTGGTTGTCGTGGCCGTGTGGCGGCTGTGGTTTCAAACCAAGGACTTCGGACTGAAGTCTGGGGAGGTGAAAATCAGTCGGCAGCCTGGACAGGCCGCAGCTGGCGCGAAAAAAGGTCCCAGATGGCAATGAAAAGTGCCGCCACTACCGGACCAATCACAAAACCGCTCAGGCCGAACAGTGCCATGCCGCCGAGGGTGGAGATCAGCACGATGTAGTCCGGCAGCTTGGTGTCCTTGCCGACCAGAAGGGGGCGCAGCAGGTTGTCCACCAGGCCGATCACCACCACGCCAAAAGCGGTCAGTATGGCGCCGTTGGCCACTTCACCCGTGGCAAAGAAATAGACCGCCACCGGGACCCAGATAAGGCCGGCCCCGATGGCAGGCAGAAGCGACAGAAAAGCCATCAGCACGCCCCACAGG
>JAGOCN010000182.1 GCA_017998735.1 Giesbergeria sp. | reverse complement strand
TACATGCTGGGCGCTTCGGAATTCCACCTGAACGCCGGCCGCGCCAACAGCTGGAGCCGTCTGAGCGATTCGGCTGCCACGCAGTACACCGTTGCCTACAACTACAACCTGAGCAAGCGCACCAAGGTCTACACCTACTACACCAAGGTGGACAACGACCGCAATGCTTCTTATGGCACGGGCGCGGCCGGTGTGGACTTCAGCTCGTTTGCCGTCGGCGTTCGCCACAACTTCTAAAAGCGGCTGACATGCCCCTGCCTGCCGGACACCGCTTCCGGTCAGGCAGACAGGCCATGCCAACCCACCAAGCCCCCTGCGTTGCCGCAGGGGGCTTTTTTTGTGCCCCGCGCAAACGTCCCGCAACAAGCTGTTGCGCAGTGCAGGGTCGAATTTGGCGCGCCGCGCCCCATCTGGAGGGCTTGCCAGAGAATCATCGCCCCATCCCCCAGAAAGACCGCCTGCCATGACCCAGGGACTGATCCGCATCCGCGGAGCGCGACAGCACAACCTTCAAAACCTGGACCTGGACATTCGCACCGGCGAGCTGACGGTGGTTACCGGCCCCAGCGGCTCGGGCAAGTCGAGCCTGGTGTTCGACACGCTGTACGCCGAAGGCCAGCGCCGCTATGTGGAAACCTTCAGCGCCTATGCGCGCCAGTTTCTCGACCGCATGGACAAGCCGGCGGTCGACAAGGTGGACGGCGTGCCGCCGGCCATTGCCATCGACCAGACCAACCCGGTGCGCAGTTCGCGCTCCACGGTCGGCACCATGACCGAGCTGAACGACCACCTGAAGCTCCTGTTTGCCCGCGCCGGCCAGCTGTTTGACCGCGAGACCGCGCAGCCGGTGCGGCACGATTCGCCCGAAACCATCTATGCCGAGCTGCGCGCGCGCACGGCGCAGGGCGACCCGCGCCTGGTGGTCACCTTTCCGGTCGAACTGCCGGCGGGCACCAGCGCGGAAGAAGTCGCGCAGTGGCTCTCGGCCAGCGGCTTCACCAAGGTGCAGGCCGAGCGCGAAGTGGCCATGCCGGGCAGTCCGGGCGCCAGCGTCAAGCTGCTGGACGTGGTGGCGGACCGCTTTCGCATCGGACTGACCGACAAGGCACGCGCCATCGAGGCGATTGAAGTGGCGCTGAAACGCGGCGGCGGGCGGCTGACGGTGTACCGCGTGGTGGACGGCGAGGCCGAACCCACGCTGTGGCGCTTTTCCACCGGGCTGCACTGCCCCGAAAGCGACCTGCGCTATGCCGAGCCGCTGCCGTCGATGTTTTCCTTCAATTCGCCCGCGGGCGCGTGCGAAACCTGCAAGGGCTTTGGCCGCGTGATTGGTGTGGACTGGGGCCTGGTGATTCCGGACGAGAAAAAGACGCTGCGCGCCGGTGCCATCAAGACGCTGCAGACGCCCGCGTGGAAAGAAAACCAGGACGACCTGATGCGCCATGCCGAGGCCGCCGGCATTCCGCGCGACACGCCGTGGAACAGGCTGAGCGACGAGCACAAGCACTGGGTGTTGCAAGGTGCGCCCGGCTGGACCGGCAAGTGGAACCACCAGTGGTATGGCGTGCAGCGCTTCTTTGGCTACCTGGAAACCAAGTCCTACAAGATGCACATCCGCGTGCTGCTGTCCAAGTACCGCAGCTACACGCAGTGCCCCACCTGCGCCGGTGCCAGGCTGAAAACCGAGAGCCTGCTGTGGCGCATAGGCAGCAAGGACGCCGCCGATGCGGTGCTGCTGCCATCGCAGCGTTTCATGCCGCAGGGCGTGCAGTGGGGCCGTGCGCAGCTCGAAGCCATGCCCGGCCTGTGCCTGCACGACCTGATGCTGCTGCCGATTGACCGGCTGCGGCGGTTCTTTGAGCGCATGGCGGTTGAACACGCACCGGCAGCAGCCTATGGCGAATCCCTGCATGCTCCTGTTTTAATAGCTTCTGGCGCAAGCGCAGCAAGCGCTGGAGGCCATTTTGACCATAAATCAATGGAGGGCGTCGATAGCGCTGATGTGGTTGATGCGGTTGATGTGGTTGATGGGCCAGACCGTGGCGCTGAAACCCTGGTGGCCACGGTTGTGCCGGTCGCTGAAGCTGTCGTTCCCACTGCCGCTGCCAGCGGCGACGCGCAGGCCCTGAAACTGCTGCATGCAGAAATCACCACCCGCCTGCGGTACCTCAGCGATGTCGGCATTGGCTACCTGACGCTGGACCGGCAAAGCCGCACGCTGTCGGGCGGCGAGGTGCAGCGCATCAACCTGACCACCGCCCTGGGCACGTCGCTGGTGAACACGCTGTTTGTGCTGGACGAGCCGAGCATCGGCCTGCACCCGCGCGACATGCACCGCATCACCGAGGCCATGTGGCGCCTGCGCGGCGCCGGCAACACGCTGGTGGTGGTGGAGCACGACCCGGCGGTGATGCTGGCGGCCGACCGCGTGATCGACTTTGGCCCCGGGCCGGGCGAGCGCGGCGGGCGCATCGTGTTTGACGGCACGCCCGACCAGCTGCGCAGCGCCAACACCCTGACCGGCCAGTACCTGGGCGGCAAAAAGCGCGTGGGCGCGCCCTTTGCGCGCCGCGTGCTGGACTCGACCCCGCGCCTGATCATTGAAGGCGTGCGCGAGCACAACCTGCAGAACGTGTCGGTGTCCTTCCCCTTGCAGCGGCTGGTCACGGTGACCGGTGTCAGCGGCTCGGGCAAGTCCAGTCTGGTGCAGGACGTGCTGGCGCCGGCGCTGCAGCGCCACTTTGGCAAGGCCACCGAGTCGCCCGGCGCGTTTGACCAGCTGCTGGGCGCCGAGCAGCTGGGCGATGTGGTGTTTGTCGACCAGTCGCCGATTGGCAAGACCGCGCGCTCCAACCCGGCCAGCTATGTGGGAGCCTGGGATGCCCTGCGCGAGCTGTTTGCCACCGCGCTGCTGGCACGCGAGCGCGGTTACACGGCCAGCAAATTCAGCTTCAACAGCGGCGACGGGCGCTGCCCGACCTGCGGCGGCTCGGGTTTCGAGCATGTGGAAATGCAGTTTTTGTCGGACGTGTACCTGCGCTGCCCCGACTGCAACGGCCAGCGCTACCGGCCGGAGATTCTGGAAGTGACCATCGAGCGCGGCGGCAAGCTGCTCAACGTGGCGGGCGTGCTGGACCTGACGGTGAGTGAGGCGGCGCTGCTGTTTGCCCAGGACCGCGAGGTGCTGCGCGCACTGCAGCCGATTGCCGATGTCGGGCTGGAGTACGTCAAGCTGGGCCAGCCGGTGCCCACGCTCAGCGGCGGCGAAGCGCAGCGCCTGAAGCTGGCCGGTTTTCTGGCCGGCGCGGCCAAAACGGTGTCCGCCAGCCGCCAGCCGCTGGCGCGCAAGGGAACCTTGTTCCTGTTTGACGAGCCGACCACCGGGCTGCACTTTGACGACATCGCCAAGCTGATGCGCGCCTTTGGCAAGCTGCTGGACGCCGGCCATTCGCTGATCGTCATCGAGCACAACCTGGATGTCGTGCGCGCCAGCGACTGGGTGATTGATTTGGGGCCGGACGGCGGCGACGCCGGCGGTCAGGTGGTAGCGCAGGGCGCGCCCGAGCAGTTGCGCGAACACGCCACATCGCACACCGCCGAGGCGCTGCGCGAGTACGAACTGGCGCTGGGCGCGGGTCCGTTGGGTGTGCAGGAAGCAAGGCCCAGTTTGCTATTAAAAAATGAGCTTTCAGCGCACGGCCAGCAAGCGCTGGAGGCCAAAAACACTCCAAAACAGAACAGCATCCAGATCGTCAACGCGCACGAGCACAACCTCAAGGGCCTGAGCGTGGACATTCCGCGCGGGCAGTTCAATGTGGTGACCGGCGTCAGCGGCTCGGGCAAGTCGACGCTGGCGTTCGACATCCTGTTCAACGAAGGGCAGCGCCGCTACCTGGAGTCGCTCAATGCCTATGCACGCTCCATCGTGCAGCCGGCGGGGCGCCCCGAGGTGGACGCGGTGTATGGCATTCCGCCCACCGTGGCCATCGAGCAGCGGCTGAGCCGCGGCGGGCGCAAAAGCACCGTGGGCACCACCACCGAGGTCTGGCACTACCTGCGCCTGCTGTACGTGAAGCTGGGCATCCAGCACTGCATTTACGACGGCGCGGCGGTGCGGCCGCAGACGCCCGACAGCATTGCCGCGCAGCTGCTCAAAACCTTTCGCGGCCAGCACATCGGGCTGCTGGCGCCGCTGGTGATGGCGCGCAAGGGCTACTACACCGAGCTGGCCGACTGGGCGCGCCCGCGTGGCCACACGCACCTGCGCGTCGATGGCGAATTTGTGCCAACCGCGCCGTTCCCGCGCCTGGACCGTTTCAAGGAACACACCATCGAGCTGCCGGTGCTGAGCCTGGACGTCAACCCGCAGAACGAAGCGCTGCTGCGCGCCGCGCTGGCCAAAGCGCTGCAGCACGGCAAGGGCGTGGTGCACGTGCTGAACGGCATGGACGGGCTGGCCGAGGCCCTGGAAGAGGGCCGGTCCACCGCCGGCATTGGCCAGCTCACGGTGTTTTCGGCCGAACGCGCCTGCCCGGTGTGCGCGACCTCGTACGCGGCGCTCGACCCGCGGCTGTTCTCGTACAACAGCAAGCACGGCTGGTGCCCGGACTGCGTTGGCACCGGCGTGAAACTGACCAAGGACCAGCGCAAGGCGTTTGACGACTCGGTGCTGGCGGACGACCAGAAGGGGCGCGAGCAGACCTTTGCCGAACCCGAGGCCGAGGACGTCGCCGATACGGTCTGCCCGACCTGCCAGGGCACGCGCCTGAACGCGGTGGCGCGGGCGGTGC
>JAGOCN010000181.1 GCA_017998735.1 Giesbergeria sp. | reverse complement strand
GCCGATGTGATGGTCAAGGTGGTGGACAACGCCGTAGCCGCCTTTTTGCAGTACCGCAACGCCGCCAGCACCGGTGCCATCGAGCGCGCCGCCAGCGCCATTGCTGCCACCTGGCAGACCGGCCGGCGCATCGAGTTCTATGGCGCCGGCAACTCCGGCATCGTGGCGCAGGACGCGCAGCACAAGTTCTTTCGCCTGGGCATCACCAGCATTGCCAACAGCGACGGCCACATGCAGGTGATGAGCGCCACCCTGCTGCGCCCCGGCGACTGCGCGCTGATCGTCTCCAACTCGGGCCGCACGCGCGACCTGATGGACGCTGCCGACATTGCCCGCAGGAACGGCGCCACCACCATCGCCATCACCGCCAGCGGCTCGCCCCTGGCAGCCGCCTGCGCCATCCACCTGGCCGCCGACCACCCCGAGGGCTATGACCGCTACAGCCCCATGGTCTCGCGCCTGCTGCACCTGCTGGTCATCGACGTGCTGGCCACCTGCGTGGCGCTGCGCATAGGCAGCCCGCTGCAGCCGATCCTGCAGCAGATGAAGGACATCCTGCGCGCCAAGCGGTATACCTGAAGGAAACCACGCCCTGGCGTTGCTGCTTGAATGCTGCGATTTGCTGGCGCCACTCCACAGCCCTCAGCAAAGCTGGCCAGCCGAAAATTCATGGTTTGAATGTGATTTTTGCAGCGGCTGGCGCTTCGGGTGCAACACCCTTTTGAAAAACCTCGGCAAACATGGGCACCAGAAACTTGTTTCCATATTCGCTCAGATGGTCTTCGTCGTAATACATCGAGCGCCCATTTCTGATACCTGAGCACTGTCCGTCCAGACACAGATAAGGCAAAGGATCCAGAATCTTTGCGCCGCACTGCGCACTTGCGGCATCCTGCGCTTCCCAGACGACGGCGTTGCGTTGGTGGTACTCCTCCAGAGAAACAGAAGTCTCGGAATGCACCCCCCACACCATGGCCCGCGCTGCAATGGGGATGTCCACCTTCATTTCCGGGATGGGACGCACCAGGTAGACCTGTCGGTCCCTGGTCAACAGGCACACGGTTTGTACCAGCGTTTTTGCATACTCCTGCAAAAATTCAGGTCCGAACTCGCGGTATGGCTTGGAGAAATAAACATCCGGAATGATTTTTTCCTTCTGTTTCACCAAGGGGCCGGCGGTGTACCAGGCATGGCGATTGAAGATCACCAAAGGAATGTCTGTGGGTACCTGTTTCAGCTTCTGGATGGACCACTCCACGAAACCGCCACATTGCCATGTCGGATTTCGCAGCTTTTTCACACCCCGCAGAATGGGACAACCGCTGTAGGCCCACTCCATGACTCCATCTTCTGCGTTGGGCAATGCAGCAGCCACGGCTGAAATGGTGGAACTGGCATGGCTGTCTCCCAGAACGACAGCGCGCAGGTGGGGGCCGCCATACACACAAGAAGGTGGGTCAATGCGACCGCTGATGTGGCACTCGTCCAGGCGTGGGTTCTTGTTCAAGAACTCTTGGCTGACCAGCTCGATTTCTGGCGCAAACCGACCGGTTACGCCCTCCTGGGCGCGCACCGCCATGCCCTGTGCAATCACCACCCCTGCCGCGCTCGCCAGAGCTGCCACACCCCAGCCGGCCCCCCACCGGCCCAGCTGCACCCGCGTTGGCGTTTCCACCCAGCGGTACGACAGGTCGCCCAGCACCAGCGTCAGCACCAGGCAGGCTGCAATGGCGCCCGGGCTGGAGCTCAGGTCCAGGTACGTGAGCGCCACTGCCAAGGGCCAATGCCACAGGTAAAGCGAATAGGAACGGGTGCCCAGCCACTGGGCCACGGCCATGCCAGTCCAGAACGAATGCGACCGCGCTGCCAGCAAAATGGCGACCGTGCCCAGCACCGGCACCAGGGCGCGCCAGCCCGGCCACGGCGATGCGGTGTCAAACCCGGCAATGGCACCTGCCAGCAGCGCCACACCGACCGCCTCCAGCAAGCTGCGCTGGCGTGCTGTCCACAGCACACCGCGCTCTGCCAGCAGGTACGCCATGCCCCCGGCCAGCATTTCCCAGGCGCGGGTGTGCAACAGGTAAAACGCGGCGGTCGCATGCTTCGGTGTCAACACCACCGACAGGACCAAAGACACCAGCAGGGCACCCGCCACAAACACCTGCATGCCGTGGCGGCCAGGGCGCAGCTTCCACACCGCCAGCAAGGCCAGCGGCAGCAACAGGTAAAACTGCCACTCCGCCGCCAGAGACCAGGTGTGCAGCAGCCATTTTTCATGCGAACTGGTGTCGAAATAACCGGCTTCGGTCCAGAACTTGATGTTGGAGAGAAAAAGCACACTGACCACTGCGTGCGTGGCCAGCTCCCTGTAGTCCCTTGGCATCAGCAGCCACCAACCCGCAGCCAGCAGGACAGCGCACAGCGCCACCAGCGCCGGCAGAATGCGGCGCGCCCTGGCCATATAAAAATCAAACAGGCGAAACCTGCCCTGCTCCAGGCCGCTGACGACAATGCCGGTCATCAGAAACCCGGAAATCACGAAAAACAGATCGACACCCACAAAACCGCCGCCAAAGCCCGCGACGCCGAAGTGGTACAGAACCACGGACACCACCGCCCAGGCGCGCAAGCCATTGATGTCACCCCTGAAACCGGAAGGAACGCTGGTGCTGGCAGTCATGGGTGATTTTCAAAGGTCGGTGAACTGTGTTTTTCAAGGCAGCGCCTGCACGCTGCCTGGCGTCAAAGGGTGATTTTCAGGCCCGCACAAACCGGGCGCCTGCCCCAGGCACAGAAGGCATTCTTGCCGAAACAAGGGCAGAGTCAAAAAACCGATGGCAGGCCAATGCCCTGGTGACAAAGACCATTGTCCAAACCCATGTCCAAAGCGCCTGCCTTGGGACTACTGCAGGGCACACCGGCACAGACTGAACGCAGCCAGCAGTGGCGGTGCGCCTGCAGCCACGGACAGCACACACTCGGCCTCAAGCCCGGTGCCCGGCAGGAAAGCGGTACCAGCGGCTTGCCGCTTGCCGCTTGCCGAATACAGACGTGGCATGGGAGGCGTATGTATGCCCGCACTGTTCGACTGCTGCCTGCAGATCCATGTCTGCAATGTGCCGCAAGGCGGCTGCCTCTCTCTGTTTCGCCCATCCCGGCTGTTCTTCACAGCAGGACAGAAACCACATTTTTGCTATTAAAAAAATAGCTGCTGGCGCAATCCCAGCAAGTGCTACAGCCTGTTTTCACCTCAAACCTCAGGTGAGATGAAATAGGGTGCGGGTGCAGCCATCACACCCGCTCGATGCGCACCGGCAGGCCCTGGCGCACGACTGCGCCAGACACCCAGTCCACCCACACGTTGCGGTGGTCGCCGCGCGACGGGTCGGCAAAGCCCAGGTCGTTCAGGTTCACGCCGTTGGCATGCTGCGGGTTGTGGGGCAGCACCTTGCCATCGACGGTGTGTGCACGCGCGCCCAGCTCGGTGTGGCCGTAGCCGTATTCCACCGCCAGCGCGCCGGGCATGACGCCGTCGCGCACCAGGGCGGTGGCCAGCATGGTGCTGCCGGGCGTGGTCAGGCGCACGGTGTCGCCGTTCTTCACCCCCAGGCGCGCCGCGTCTTCACGGTTCACCGACACCGGGTTGTGCGGGTGCACCTGGCGCAGGCGCGCCACGCCGATCGACATCGAACTCATCAGGTTCGATTTGTACGAGGTCATCAGCATCGGCCACTGGTCTTCGGGGAAGTGCTCGCGCATGGCGCTGCCGTCGGCCAATCGGGTCGGGAACCAGGTGGGGCAGCCCATCAGCTGCTCGCCGGTCATGGAGTGGCGCATCCTGGC
This sequence comes from Giesbergeria sp., assembly GCA_017998735.1. Taxonomy (GTDB): domain Bacteria; phylum Pseudomonadota; class Gammaproteobacteria; order Burkholderiales; family Burkholderiaceae_C; genus Simplicispira. Next base: position 954 of record JAGOCN010000181.1, on the reverse strand, counting down.
CAGGTCTTCCATCCACACCTGCAGCGCGGGCACATGGGCCTTGCGGATGTGCTCGCCCTTCCAGGCGGCTTCGATCTTGTCAAAGCGCCCGCCGCGCGTCATCAGCATGGCCACCTGGCGCCACTCGGCGTCCTTGAGGTGCGCTTTCAAACGCGGCTGCCAGGCATCGACGCCGGTGACCAGCATGTCGTCGTCGCTGGCGGGTGCCACCGGCGTGCCGGCAAACGCCATGTTGGCCAGGCCGCGCAGAAAGAAGTCTTCGGCGGTCTTGAGCGCCAGCGGGTTGCCGTCCACGTCGCTCATGCCGGCATCGCCAAAACCGGGCAGCTCTAGGCGCTCGGCGACGGCAAACAGGAAGCTTTCGACATTCACCGGCGCGCCGCTGGCGGTGCGCGCCACGGCCGGCTGCACGGTGGGCCAGCGCACGGTCGAGCTTTTGGCAATCACGTCCGCCCAGGGGGCCGAGATGCCCCAGCTTTCGTAGGTCACCGTGTCCGGCACGATGTAGTCGGCCAGCGCGGTGGTCTCGTTCATGAACGGGTCGATGGAAACGATCAACGGCAGGTTTTTCGGGTCCTTCAAGGCGTCACCCAGTGCGTTCTTGAAGCCGGCAATCGCGTACACCGGGTTGCTCATGTGGTTGATCCACACCTTGGCCTTGTATGGGTAGCCGGCCAGCGCGCTGGCCACCATTTCGCTGCTCAGGCCACCCACGGCCGGGTACCACGGTGCCTTGGCCGGGTACGGCGAAGTACCAGCGTCTTTCTTGCGCTGGTATTCGCTGCTTTTCTCGTACGGAAAGCGGTTGCGCGACAGCGCCACGCCGCGCGGCTTGGCCTTGCCGGCAAAGTCGGCAAAGTTGTAGCGCGGGCCGGGGCCAAACGGTCCGAACGGGCCGGCGTCCAGCACCAGGCCGCCCTGCACGTTCAGGTTGCCGACCAGCGTGTTGAGCAT
>JAGOCN010000180.1 GCA_017998735.1 Giesbergeria sp. | reverse complement strand
TGGCAGGATCAAAGTCCAGCACGTAATTTTGCGGCCCGCGCTCGGCCACCTTGAGCGCGCCCAGGCGGTTGCCTAGTTGGGCGCAGCGCACCAGCGGCCAGCCCTGCTCCAGGCCAAACAGCAGGGCGCCGCGCCAGGCGTCGCCGCAGCCGGTGGGGTCCACCACGGCGGTGGGCTGGACGGCGGGCACATGGGTTTTCTCGCCCTGCACCCACACATCGCAGCCCTCGGCGCCCAGCGTCACCACCAGCCCCTGCACCTTGGCCGACAGCTCGGCCAGCGAAGTGCCGGTGCGCTCGCACAGCATTTTTCCTTCGTAGTCGTTCACGGTCACCCAGCTGGCCTGTTCGACAAAATGCGCCAGCTCTTCGCCGTTGAACATGGGCAGGCCCTGTCCGGGGTCGAACACAAAGGGAATGCCGGCCGCCTGGAACTGCGCGGCGTGCTGCAGCATGGCATCGCGCCCGTCGGGCGCAATGATGCCCAGGCTGGCCTGCGGGCGCGCTGCGGGCTCGATGCGGTTGCCATGCGCCTGCATCATGGCGCCAGGGTGAAAGGCGGTGATCTGGTTGTTGTCCAGGTCGGTCATGATCATTGCCTGCGCGGTGTAGGCTCCTTCCACCTGCAGCACATGCTGCGTGCCGATGCCCAGCGATTCCAGGCGCGCCAGGTAGTCGGCGCCGTCGCTGCCCAGCGCCGCCATCGGCAGCGGCGTGCCGCCCAGCAGCTGCAGGCTGTAGGCAATGTTGCCGGCGCAGCCGCCAAAGTCGCGCCGCAGCGACGGCACCAGAAACGACACGTTCAGGATGTGCAGCTGCTCGGGCAGCAGCTGCTCGGCAAAGCGCCCCTCAAAGGTCATGATGGTGTCAAACGCCAGCGAACCACAAATCAGCACGGCCATAAATTGTTCTTTCGTTGCAGCCCCAAGGCTGCTCAGGATTTAAGAGGTTTCAGGGATTTCAGGGATTTCAGGGATAAAAAGCCAGCACACGGTAACCGGCAATGCGCGCATCGGCATTGCCGGGCAGCTGCAGGTCCATCTCCATGTCCAGGCTGCCAAGCCATTCACCGCCGGGCGCCAGCGTGGCAGGCGCTGCCAGTTCGGCGGGGGTGAAAACGCGCCGCAGCAAAAGCTGCTCGCTGGCATCGGTGAGCGTCAGCTCCACGGCCGGCAAGGCCACTTCCAGCGCGGACTGGTTCTTGAGCGCCAGCGCAAAACGGTAGGTGCTGCCCTGCAGCTTGTTGAAAGACGAACTGTCCACTGACACCGCTGCAATCTGCCGGTAGGGCTGCACATCGCATTGCAGGGGCAGGCACAGGGCCTGCAAAGTGGCACGCCACTGCGGCTGTGCACTGGCCAGGTAATGGCGCTTGTGCACCACCACCTGGGCCAGCAGGGTGGCCGCCAGCAGCAGCGCGCCCCCGCCCAGCGCCAGGCGCACCGCCGGCCTGTGCCACAGCGCCTTGCGCCGGGCCGAGCGCACAAAGGAAGGCTCCTGCGCGGTGGTGGACAGCAGGGAATCGGGTATTTCTTCGTCCAGCCCTGTCAGTTTCTCGGTGCTGAACTGCTCGTCAGGCTGCGGCTCTGGTTCCAGCCCAGGTTGCGGCACTGGCATTGGCAGCTGCAGGTCTTCCGGTGGCGGCAAGGGGGCTTCAAAAGATGGGTCGCCAACGCTCTGGCGGTACACATCGCTGCCCTGGACTGGGGCAGCGCGCGCATCGCGCCCCCCCTCCTCTTGTTCGCCGTGCCGCGCGTTCCACCCGTCCATGCCACTGTCTTTGACAAGATCTGGCGCCGGACGCAAACCGCGCTCAGGCACTGCCGGACTTTCGGCCAGAGAGGCTGCCTTCAGCACAGGAGAGAAGGTTGTCTCCTGCACCGGGTTTTTGGCCTTTGCGGCCATCGGTGCCTGTGCGGGGTGCAGCAGCGTGTCTGGTGTGGTGGGGCTGCCTGCGTTCTGCTGCTCCCATGCCGGCTGACCACCGTCCTGCGCCAGCATTGCTGGTTGCGAATCTGTCTCGAAACCCTCGTTTTCTTCCGCCAGCACGGCAGCAGGCAATTCATAGCCTTGCAGAAGTGGTGCTTGAAACGACGCACTGTTCTGCTCCGGCTCTGGAACCGATTCCGACTCCAGGTTCACGTCTGTGTTTGCAACAGAGGGCGACTCCAGTGCTTCCTGCAATGTGCCGTCGTCTGCACCCATTTCGCCCATTTCACCCACTTCAACTGGGTCGGCGCTGGCCATGGGCAGTGGTGCTGGCGCTGCTTCGTTTGCAGGCAGGTCTGTCAACACACCGGTGGACAGCGCAGTTGCCCGCAGCGCTTCGGGCGTGTTCTGGTCAATGGACGCAGCAGGCGCAGCAGGCGCTGCAGGCGATGGTGCAGAAGCAAGGCCCGAAGGTTCAGGCGCGGCATGTGCCTGCATCGACAGCGTGGCGTCGAACACTTCGCTGCACTGCCCGCAGCGCACCCACCCGTCGGAAATCCGCAGCTGGTCCGGCACCACCTTGAACAAGGTGGCGCACGACGGGCAGCGGGTGGTCTGGCTCATGGGCAGAAAATGGCAAAGGGCTGCACGGGTGCTGTGTTTTCCACGACGGCACCCGCCGGCTTCAGCGCGTTGCCGTCATAAGGATCCAGCCGTCCTCGCTGTCGGCCACGGTGAGCGCCAGGTACGGCGCATAGGCATCCTTCAGTTCCTGCGCCTGGCGCTCCAGAATGCCGGCCAGCACCAGGCTGCCGCCCGGCGCCACATGGTTGCACAGCAGCGGCGCCAGCACCTTGAGCGGCGTGGCCAGAATGTTGGCCAGCACGGTCTGGTACTGGCCCGAAGCCTTGTCGGGCAGGCCGGCGTGCAGCTGCACGCCATTGGCAGCTGCGTTGTATTCGGTCGATTCCACGGCAGCGGTGTCGATGTCCACCGCGTCCACCTGCGTGGCGCCAAACTTGGCGGCGCCAATCGCCAGAATGCCCGAGCCGCAGCCGTAGTCCAGCACGCGGCCCAGGCCATCGGCTGACGGCTGTGCTTCGCCATGGCAGGCAATCCAGCGCAGGCACATGCGCGTGGTGGGGTGCGTGCCGGTGCCAAAGGCCAGGCCGGGGTCAAGCCGGATGGAGCGCGTGGCCGCCGCCGGCAGGTCGTGCCAGGTGGGCACGATCCAGAAATCGGGCGTGATGTCCACCGGAGCGAATTGCGACTGCGTCAGCCGCACCCAGTCCTGGTCGGGCACGGGCGCGATGCCCAGCACGCTGCAGTGCGCAAAAAAGTCCTGCGCCTGCAAAAGCGCCAGTGCCCCTTGCGCGTTTTCTTCCTTGGCAAACAGCGCCGTGACGCGGCTGCGCTGCCAGCCATCGGCCGGGGGCGGCATGCCGGGCTCGCCAAACAGCGCGCGCTCGGCATCGGTCTGCGCATCGGCGTCTTCCACCGACACGCTCAGGGCGTCCAGCGCATCGAGCGCATCGCTCAGGGGTTCGACCCGCTCTTGCGGGCACATCACACTCAATTCATACATGGCGTCGTGCTCCACAGCCAGCGGGGAAAATCCGGAAAAACCGGGCGCACCGGGCAGGCATGGCAGGCGCTCCGGCCTGCCATGCGCCGGCAACTGAACTTCAGCGGTGGCGCTGTGCCAGCCAGCTTTCAAGGTAGTGGATGTTGGTGCCGCCTTCCATGAACTTGGCGTCCACCATCAGCTCGCGGTGCAGCGGCACGTTCGAGCTGATGCCCTCGATCACGGTTTCCGACAGCGCCGTGCGCATGCGCGCCAGCGCCTGCTCGCGCGTGTCGCCGTGCGTGATCAGCTTGCCGATCATCGAGTCGTAGTTGGGCGGCACGAAGTAGTTGGTGTAGATGTGCGAATCCACCCGCACGCCGGGGCCGCCCGGTGCATGCCACTTGGTGATGCGGCCGGGCGACGGTGTGAACTTGTAAGGGTCTTCGGCATTGATGCGGCACTCGATAGCATGGCCCCGGAACTGGATCTGGCGCTGCGTGAACGGCAGTTTCTCGCCAGCGGCCACCTGGATCTGGGTGCGCACCAGGTCCAGGCCCGTGATCCATTCGGTCAGCGTGTGCTCCACCTGGATGCGGGTGTTCATTTCAATGAAATAGAACTCGCCGTTTTCAAACAGGAACTCGAAGGTGCCCGCCCCCCGGTAACCGATCTTCTTGCACGCCGCCACGCAGCGCTCGCCGATGCGCTCGATCAGCTTGCGCGGAATGCCGGGCGCCGGCGCCTCTTCGATCACCTTCTGGTGGCGCCGCTGCATGGAGCAGTCGCGCTCGCCCAGGTACACGGCGTTCTTGTGTTTGTCGGCCATGATCTGGATTTCAATGTGGCGCGGGTTCTGCAGGAATTTTTCCATGTAGACGCCCGCGTTGCCAAAGGCGGCAGCGGCTTCGGCCTTGGTCATCTGCACGGCGTTGACCAGCGCGGCCTCGGTGTGCACCACGCGCATGCCGCGCCCGCCACCGCCGCCCGTGGCCTTGATGATCACCGGGTAGCCCACCGCCTTGGCAATGCGCCGCAGCTGCACCGGGTCGTCGGGCAGTTCGCCTTCCGAGCCGGGCACGCACGGCACGCCGGCCTTGATCATGGCCTGCTTGGCAGCGACCTTGTCGCCCATGGTGCGGATGTTTTGCGGCGTCGGACCAATGAACTGGAAGCCGCTTTGCTCCACCCGCTCGGCAAAGTCGGCGTTTTCGCTCAGGAAACCGTAACCGGGGTGGATTGCCTCGGCATCGGTCACCTCGGCGGCCGAAATGATGGCCGGCATGTTCAGGTACGACAGGTTGGCCGGCGCCGGGCCGATGCACACGGCTTC
>JAGOCN010000179.1 GCA_017998735.1 Giesbergeria sp. | reverse complement strand
GGGAAACGCTGGCCCTGCCGGCACAGCTGGCGGTGTTTGACAGCCGCGAACACAACCGCGACCTGTACCTGTGGCTGGCCGCGCTGGCCGCCGTGTTTGAACCCAGCGGCGACTGGGTGGCCGACAACCGGGCCGCCACGGCGAGTGCGCTGCAGCGCTTTGCCGGCCTGCGCAGCCGCCATGCCACGCTGGTGCAGGCGCACCTGGCGCAGCGTCCCGCCCTGTCCAGCCTGCGGGCCGATGCCGCACCTTTTGAAGCGGCCGTGCAAACGGCCCTGCGCGGCGAAGACCATGGTCCGCTGTTTGTCACGCCAGCGCAGGTCGCCCCAGTCTGGCTGTGGCTGAGCGCCGGCCAGAGCGCTGCAGTGGCTACACCCGCCAACGCCCCCGGCAAAGACCCCGAAGACGCCAAGCGCCCGGAAAACGACCCCGCCGCGCAGGAGCGCGAGCGCCGCCGGCGCTCGCGCCGCATCGAACACGAAAAAGTGCGCAACCCGCTGCTGGTGGCGCCCAAGGTGGAGGCCATCAACACCTGGAGCGAGCTGGTGCGGCTGGACCGCGGCAGCGACGACGAGCCCGACCCGAACGCCACGGCAGCGGCCAACGACATGGACCAGCTGTCGGTCGCGCGCGGCGAGCAGACCACGGCGTCGCGCATCAAGTTTGACCTGGATTTGCCCAGCGCCTCCAGCGACGACCTGCCGCTCGGCCCCGGCCGCAAGACGCCCGAGTGGGACTGGCGCAAGCGCGTGCTGTTGCCCGAGCACTGCGCTGTGCAGTGCTCGGTGGCCCGCCCCGGCGACCCGTATGTCGCACCGCAGGCGCTGCGCGCCACCGCCCGGCGTGTGCGCCGGCGCCTGGAAGTGCTGCGCGCCGCGCCGCGCTGGCAGGGCGGGCAGACGCTGGGCGATGAAATCGACCTGGACGCCTGGGTGCGCTTTCAGACCGAAGCCTGCAGCGGCGCCCGCCGCAGCGACTCGCCCCCCGTCTACCTGCGCCGCCAGCGCAGCGAGCGCAGCCTGGCCACGCTGCTGCTGGCCGACCTGTCGCTGTCGACCGATGCCTATGCCACCGACCACGCCCGCGTCATCGATGTGATCCGCGACGCACTGTATGTATTTGGCGAAGCGCTGTCGGCCACCGGCGATGCGTTTGAAATGCTGGGCTTCAGCTCGGTGCGGCGCCAGCATGTGCGCATCCAGCACCTCAAGGGCTTTGGCGAGCGCTGGAACGACACCGTGCGCAGCCGCGTCGGCGCCATCAAGCCGGGGTTTTACACGCGCATGGGCGCAGCGGTGCGCGACGCCACCCGGCGCCTGAGCGCACGGCCCGAGCACCAGCGCCTGCTGCTGGTGCTGACCGACGGCAAGCCCAACGACCTGGACATCTACGAAGGCCGCTACGGCCTGGAAGACACGCGCCACGCGGTGCAGGAAGCGCGGGACGCCGGCCTGGTGCCGTTTTGCGTGACCATCGACCAGGAAGCACACGACTATTTGCCAATGCTGTTTGGCAGCCAGGGCTACGCACTGGTGCGCCAGCCCAAGGACCTGGTGCAGCGCCTGACACAGGCCTGGGTGACGCTGGCGCGCTGAGGGCTGGGCCGGGCTAGCGTGACGGAATTTGCGGGGCACATGGGGCTGGTGATGGATGGCACTGGCAATGGCAATGTGCACAGGCAACAGAAAAGGCCTTGGCAGCCTGCCCGTCCGTGCAGTGGCACCTGCCACCAGATTTCAAGCCAAAAGTGCCTCCAGCGCATACACAGCCTGCGCCAGCAGCTCATTTTTTGATAGCAAATTTATCTCAGCGGCAACGGTGCTTTGCCCCATGGTCTGCCACCGGCATGGCAGGCATTGCGGCAAACGGAGGGTGGAATTCGCCAACGCCGGTTTTGCTCCTTCCCCCGCTCGGGGAAGGACGGGATGGGGGCCAGCAGCGCTGGCACCGCAGCGCAGGCTCCCAACGGCAGCCTGCTTTGGCCAGCGCGCTGCCACTGCTGCAACAATGGATTTTTGACCCGGAGCCTGTGCCATGCCCCCTGCCTTGCCGCCCTCGGTGAACACCGCTGACAACGACCCCGCCTTGCCGGCGCTGCTGGCAGGCCACAGCGCCTGGAACCTGCTGGACGCCAGCGCGCGCGCCGCATTGGCGCCGCAGTGGCAGCAGCGCCCCATGGCGCCGGGCGAGGTGCTGCTGCCCCAGGGGGAATTGCACACCCGGCTGGGCATGGTGCTGGCCGGCAGCGTCACGCTGCGCGACCCCGACCTGGGCCACGCGGTGCAACTGCAGCGCGGGCAGATGTTCGGTTTTGGCGCCACGCCCGAACGCCACCTGGCCACCTGGCAGGCCCAGGCCGCCACCGGCGGCGCCGTGGCCTGGCTGGCGCCCGAAGTGCTGCAGCAGCTGTGCCGTCAGCATGGCGCGCTGGAGTACCACTTTGCTTCGCTGCCGCAGGCCGAAGGCACCGCCGCCGCCCTGCCCACATCGCTGGCCTCGCCCGCCGACACCAGCGCCCAGCTGCACCGGCTGGCCATCCCGGTACGGGCACTGCTCCAGCGCGGCCCGGTGCAGTTGCCGCCGGGCGCCTCCATCCGCACTGCTGCCGAGCACATGCGCACGCAGCGCGTGTCGTCCGTGCTGCTGGTGGAGGACGGCGTGCTGACCGGGCTGGTGACCGACCGCGACCTGCGCAGCCGCGTGCTGGCCGAAGGGCTGGACAGCGCCCGCCCGCTGCGCGACATCGCCACGCTGGCACCGCACACGCTGCAGGCCTCGCGCCCGGCATTTGAAGCGCTGCTGCTGATGGCACGCGCCAACATCCACCATGTGCCGGTGCTGGACGGCAGCCAGCCCATCGGCATGGTCACCGCCAACGACCTGGCCGAGCAGCAAAGCACCTCGGCCGTGGCGCTGGCCGGCGACATCCGCAAGCACACCACGGTGGCGGGCCTGGCGCAGCTGCGCCCGCGCATCCAGGCACTGCAGCGCTACCTGGCCGAAGCCGACACCAGCGCCCACAACACCGGCCAGATCGTCACCGCCATCACCGATGCGCTCACGGTGCGGTTGATTGAACTGGCCGAGCAGCAGCTGGGCCCGGCGCCGGTCCCCTACGTCTGGGTGGCAGCCGGTTCACAGGCGCGCAGCGAGCAGACCGCGCAGTCCGACCAGGACAACTGCCTGGTGCTGGACGACAGCTACGACGCGGTCGCGCACGGCGGCTGGTTCAGCGCCTTTGCGCGCTTTGTCTGCGACGGGCTGGACGCCTGCGGCTATGTGCACTGCCCCGGCGACATGATGGCCATGACCGACCAGTGGCGCCAGCCGCGTGCGCGCTGGGCGCAGTACTTTCGCGAATGGGTGGAAACGCCCGACGGCAAGGCGCTGATGCTGACCTGCGTGTTTTTTGACCTGCGCGCCATCCACGGCCACCGCGAACTGCTGGAGTCGCTGCGCCGCGAGGTGCTGCAGCGCACCCATGGCAACAGCCTGTTTCTGGCGCACATGGTGGGCATTGCGCTGCAGCACCGGCCGCCGCTCGGTCTGTTTGGCAACCTGGCGCGGATTCGCGGCGGCGAACATGCCGGCACCATCGACCTCAAGCACACCGGCGTGGTGCCGATCGTGGACCTGGCGCGGCTGTTTGCGCTGGCCGGCGGCGCGCCGGCGGTGAACACGCAGGACCGGCTGGAAGGCGCGGCCGCTTCGGGCGAAGTGAGCGTGCAAAGCGCCCGCGACCTGGGCGAGGCGCTGGAATTCATCGCCCGCATCCGCATCCGCCACCAGGCGCGGCAGATCGCCGCCGGCCAGGCGCCGGACAACTTTCTGGCGCTGCAGGAGCTGTCGAACTTCGAGCGCAGCCACCTGAAGGAAGCGTTTGCCGTGGTGCAGACCGTGCAGGGCGCGCTGGGGCAGCGCTACCGGACGGGGCGCTAGCGTGCGGCTGCGGCCCGGCGCGGCGGGGCTCTGCCTTGGCCAGGGTGTGAGACGTTGCACTGCTGTGTCACTGCAAACACCCGGTTTCAAGCAAAAAGTGCCTCCAGCCCATGTACAGCCTGCGCCAGCAGCTCCTTTTTCAATAGCAAATCAATACTGCAGCCGCGCGTAATAGGTCTTTTGCGCGGCCTCGCGCGCCTGGCGCAGGGTGTGTATGTCCTGCTGGGCCAGCAGCGGGATCAGCCGCAGCCAGATTTCTGCCGTCACCAGCGCGTCGCCCAGCGCGGTGTGGCGGCCGTGCACGGTCACGTTGAGGCGCTCGGCGATGGCTTCCAGGCGGTGCGACTCCTGCTGCGGGTGCACGACGGCCGACAGCAGCAGGGTGTCGAGCACCGGCTGGCGGAACGCCACGCCGGTGGCCTTTTCCTGCAGCTGCAGAAAGCGCATGTCAAAGGCGGCGTTGTGTGCCACCAGCACCGTGTCCTGGGCAAAGGCGTGGAACACCGGCAGCACCGCCTCGATGCGCGGCTGGCCGTCCACCATGTCCTGGCGGATGCCGTGGATGGGAATGGTTTCGGCCGGAATGGTGCGGCCGGGGTCTACCAGCTGCTCGAAGCTTTCCTGGCGCAGCAGCTTGCCGTTGACGATGCGCGCCGCGCCAATCTGGATGATGGTGTCGCCGCCCGACGGGTTCAGGCCGGTGGTTTCGGTGTCAAACACGGTGTAGGTCAGTTCAAGCAGCGGCCGGTCCTGCAGTTCACTGTCGTCGTTGTCCAGCCGCTGGAACAGGTCGAAGTCGTAGAACTCGGGGCGCTCCTCGGTGGGCAGCAGGGTGGCGGGTGCTGCGGCGTCCTGGCCACCGTTTGCGCCTGCGCCCTGGCTACTGG
>JAGOCN010000178.1 GCA_017998735.1 Giesbergeria sp. | reverse complement strand
AGCCGGCTGCCGGGCGGCAGTGCCTGCACCTGCACGCCCAGGCGCACGCCAAACGCGCCTTCCGAGCGAAAACGCAGCGCCGCCCGCTGCACGCCCTGCCCGTCCACCTGCCACTGCAGCCGGGCATGCACGGCCGCCGGCGTGGCGGTGGCCGCCACCGGGCGCGCCATGCCGATCTGCTGGCGGTCTCCGGGCGCGGGTTCCTTGGTAGGCACGGCACCGGAAACCTTGCCAGCGCCTGGCGCCAGGGCCGGCAACAGCACCAGCACGGCCGGCACGGCCTGGGCCGGGCCCTGCACAGCGCCTGGCACAGCGCCTGGCACGGCAGCGGCCTTGCGCTGCACCGCGCTGCCGGGGTCATAAGGCTCGATGCGGTCGGCAGCGCTGGAGATCGGGCCACCGCCCGGTGGCGTGGCAGGCGATGCCGGGTCACTGCCACTGCCGCCTCCGCAGGCGGCCAGCGCCAAGGCAGCGGCCACAGCGGCTGCGGCCAGGGGTCGGCGCGCCGGGCGCGGGCGGTTGTCGGCAAAGAAAGTGCAATGCATGGGGCGCCGTTCTGGTTCAGAGGTTGGTTGTACCGGCCAGGGGCGGCGTTCAGCGCGCCAGGGCCTTGAGTGCCAGCCGGATGCCTTCGCTCACGCCCACGTCCTGCGGCAGCGCCTTGAGCGCCGTGGCCGCTTCCTTGTCGTTGTAGCCCAGCGCCAGCAGCGCCTGCAAAATGTCGGCCTGCGCCTGGCTGGTGACCTGTGCGCGCGCGCTGTTCGCGCCCATGTCGGCGCCAATCTTGCCCCGGAGCTCCAGCAGCAGCCGCTCGGCGGTCTTCTTGCCAATGCCGGGCACCTTCACCAGCCGGCCCGCTTCCTGCAGCGTGATGGCCTGCGCCAGGTCGTTCACGCCCATGCCGCTCAGGATGCCCAGCGCGGTGCGCGGCCCCACGCCGGCCACCTTGATCAGTTCGCGGAAGGTGGCGCGCTCGGGTGCGCTGCCAAAACCGTACAGCAGCTGCGCGTCTTCCCGCACGATGAAATGCGTCAGCAGGCTGACGCGCTCGCCAATCGCCGGCAGGTTGTAGAACGTGCCCATGGGCACCTGCACCTCGTAGCCGACACCGGCGCAGTCCACCACCACTTCGGGCGGGTTTTTTTCCAGCAGCGTGCCGGTCAGTTTGCCTATCATTGCAGTCCTTTGCCGCCGGTTGGCAGCCATCGTCCGGAATTATCAGCTTGATCCTGCGCCACACCTTCACCCCCCACAACAACACCCGCCTGGCCCACCTGTGCGGCCCGGCCGATGCGCACCTGCGCACCATCGAGCAGGCGCTGCAGGTGCGCATTGCCCACCGGCACGAGCAGTTCAAGGTGGACGGCACCAAGGCCCGCGCCGCGCAGGCCATGGAGGTGCTGCAGGCGGTTTATGAAATCGCCGACCGCCCCGTCAGCGAAGAGATGCTGCAGCTGATGCTGGCCGGCGACGCCGCGCTGCTGGTGGCGCCGGACGCGGGCAGCGTGGACGAGGCCGGCCAGCCCCTGGCCACGCGCCGCGCCGACCTGCGCGCCCGCACTGCCACGCAGGCGCAGTACCTGAACAACATTGCCGCGCACGACATCACCTTCGGCATCGGCCCGGCCGGCACCGGCAAAACCTACCTGGCGGTGGCCTGCGCGGTCGATGCGCTCGAACGCAGTGCCGTGCAGCGCATCGTGCTGACCCGCCCGGCGGTGGAGGCCGGCGAGCGCCTGGGCTTTCTGCCCGGCGACCTGGCACAAAAGATCGACCCCTACCTGCGCCCGCTGTACGACGCCCTGTACGACCTGATGGGCTACGACAAGGTGCAAAAGGCCTTTGAGCGCAACGCGCTGGAGATAGCGCCGCTGGCCTTCATGCGCGGGCGCACGCTGAGCAACGCCTTTGTGATCCTGGACGAGGCGCAAAACACCACGCCCGAGCAGATGAAGATGTTCCTCACCCGCATCGGCTTTGGCAGCCGGGCGGTGGTCACGGGCGACGTCACGCAGATCGACTTGCCCAAGGGCTCTGCCAGCGGCCTGATCGAAGCCGAACGGGTGCTCAAACGCGTGCAGGGCATTGCCACCACGCGCTTCACCAGCCAGGACGTGGTGCGCCACCCGCTGGTGGCGCGCATCGTCGATGCCTACGACGCCGCCGCCCGGCCGGGCACGGTGCGCAAGGCGGGCAACGGACCGTAAAGGCGCAGCACGCACGCCGGCGCACTCCGGGTTGCAGGGTCAGGTGCAGGGCAGAGCCGCCCTCTTCTGCACTTCTGCACCTTTGCACCTTCGCCACTCCAGGCTGCAACCCGGCGCGCAAACGGCCTTGCCAACACAGGTCGGCTGGCCAGCACAACCTGCGCCTTCTGTCCATCACTCCTTTTTTGATAGCTGCTGGCGCAGTCCCTGCCTGCGCTGGAGGCCCAAAACACTTCAAACCTCATTTTTCTCCACCATGGCCCCGCCCCTGCAACCCCTTTCGCTGTCCCTGCAATTTGCCCGTTTTGACGGCGCTGCCGAGCACCGCGCCGCACTGCCACGCCACAAGGTGGCACGCTGGATTCGCCACGCACTGGCGCTGCCGGCCGAGATCACGGTGCGCATCGTCGGCGAGGACGAAGGCCGCCAGCTCAACCGCGATTACCGGCAAAAAGACCACGCCACCAATGTGCTGACCTTCGACTACGCGCAGGAACCCGTGGTCAGCGCCGACCTGGTGCTGTGCGCCCCGGTGGTGGCGCGCGAGGCGCAGGAGCAGAACAAGACCTTGCAGGAGCACTACGCCCACCTGCTGGTGCACGGCGCGCTGCACGCACAGGGCTGGGACCATGAAACCGGCGAGCAGGACGCACAAGAAATGGAAGCGTACGAAACCGACATCCTGCTGGGCCTGGGCTTTGCCGACCCTTATGCCGAATAGAGCGGTTTCAAGCTGGGCGAACAGCGGCAGCTGCAGCTGCCGCTGCACACTGGACTAGCACTGCTTTTGCTGCAAACCTGGATTCATTGGCAAAAAGTGCTTCCAGCGCAGATGCAGCCTGCGCCAGCAGCTCCTTTTTCAATAGCAAAACCCGACGTTTTTTGCTGAAGCAATCAGGGCCGCTCAGGGCAAGCCAAGGCAAAAATGCCCTGAAGCTGCGCAGCGCAAGCATTGCGGTGGCAGTGCCGGCTGCAAGGCCATCCAAGCTTTCCAGCATCCAATGCGCTGCCTTTGTTGCCCCATTTCCACCTAACATGCGGCTCAATTCCTGAAGGGCCTGCCCGCCCCGTTTGCTCCATGCTTGATATTTCCCTGCTTTTGCTGGCCGCATTTTTTGCCGGCGCTCTTAATTCAGTGGCCGGCGGCGGCAGCTTTCTGACCCTGCCGGCGCTGGTGTTTGTCGGCGTGCCGCCGGTCATTGCCAACGCCACCGGCACCGTCGCCCTGCTGCCCGGCTATGCGGCCGGCGCCTGGGGTTTTCGCGAAGACACGGCCCCGCCGCCGGGTCTGTCGATGCGGTTGCTGGTCGTGCTGTCACTGGTCGGCGGTGCGCTGGGCGCCGGGCTGCTGCTGGTCACTTCCAACGAAACTTTTTCCATCGTCATCCCCTGGCTGCTGCTGGCCGCCACCGTGCTGTTTGCCTTTGGCCCGCAACTGCGCCAAAGGCTGGCCGGCGGCAAGCCGTCCACCGCCAAGGCCACCGTGGGCGTGCTGGCCGTGGCCATCTACGGCGGCTATTTCAATGGCGGCCTGGGCATCCTGCTGCTGGCGCTGTTCGGCCTGCTGGGGCAAACCCAGCTCAACGCCATGAACGGCCTGAAGAACCTGGTCTCCGCCCTGCTGACCGCCATTGCCGTGGCGGTGTACGCCGTGGGCGGCGTGGTCAACTGGCGCTATGCCTTGCTGATGATGGTCGCCGCCACCGCCGGCGGCTACATCGGTGCCCGCGTGGCCCGGCGCATCCCGGCGCTGTGGCTGCGCTGGGGCATTGTGGCAACGGGGCTGGTGATGACGGGGATTTTCTTCTGGCGGCAGTAAGTGCCCGGCCCCACGCCAGGGTGAAGCACCTGGTGTGACAGCCCTGCTCCTGGATTCAAGGTCAAAACAGGCTCCAGCCCTTGCCCAGCTTGCGCTGGCAGCTATCAATTTTTACGAAACGCCTTGGTGCAGCTGCCCGGCCACCGTCGCTGCAATCAGCACATGGGCTGGAATTCCCAAACCCTGGTGCAGCCTGCGAATCATCGCCAGCGTCAGCGGACGCTTGCGCTGGAGCACTTCGTAGACCCGGTTGCTCTTGCCGATAAGCGGCTCCAGCTCCTTGATGGAAATGCCACTTTGCTCCATGCGGAATTTGATGGCTTCGATGGGGTCGGGTGGCGCAACCGGGCAGTGCTTTCGCTCGTAGGCCTCCACCAGCGTGAGCAGCGCCTCAAAAAATGCGCCTTCTTCACTCTCGGGATCGGGCTCTTCTGGCGCACCAAACAGCGCCTCCAGTTGCCCGAGCGCAGCCCGGTAATCCCTGTCGGTACGGACAGGGTGCAAAGCCAATGCAACTTTCTTCTTCATGGTGAAGGCTCCACGGTAAGTGCGTCGATAGCATCGTATTGCGCGTGCGTGCCGACAAACTTCACCCGATGCGCGGGAAGCCCCGGAGTTCAGTCCAGGGTCGAGAGCGCGCACGCCGCAGGCGTGCTAGCTTGAACGAGGACACGGACAATCTACGCCATGGACTGCACCAAAACCCTGCGCCTGCGCATCAAGGACAAGCACGCCACAGTGCTGACTGTGATGGCGCGTCAGGTCAATCAGGTGTTCAACTTCTGCAACGAAACCAGCTGCCGCGCCATTCG
>JAGOCN010000177.1 GCA_017998735.1 Giesbergeria sp. | reverse complement strand
CCCCGGCCCGGGCGTGGACACGCCACAAGACCTGGAGCGCGTGCGCGCACTCTGGAAGTGACCGGACAAGGCTGAAAACAGACCCGTTTTTCTGGCCCAGCAGACGCGTACACGGCAGCGTTGCCACGGGCCGGAACGTCAGCATTTGCACAGGTTGTGCATGCTATCCTTGCCGCGAGCCAGGGTGCGGCAGTGGTGAACGCCTGCGTTTTTGCCTGCGCGCGCAGCCCGAAGATTTCACAAACCAAGAGGATTCCCATGAGACTGATTTTGTTGGGCGCACCCGGCGCCGGAAAGGGCACGCAAGCCACGTTCATCTGCCAGAAATACGGCATTCCGCAGATTTCCACCGGCGACATGCTGCGCGCTGCCGTCAAGGCAGGCACGCCGCTGGGCCTGCAGGCCAAGGCGGTCATGGACTCGGGCGCGCTGGTCAGCGACGACATCATCATCGGTCTGGTCAAGGAGCGCATTGCCCAGCCCGACTGCGCCCAGGGATTTCTGTTTGACGGTTTTCCGCGCACCCTTCCCCAGGCCGACGCCATGAAGGAAGCCGGCGTGAAGCTTGACTATGTGCTGGAAATCGACGTGCCGTTTGACGCCATCGTCGAGCGCATGGGCGGGCGCCGCTCGCATGCCGCCAGCGGCCGCACCTACCACGTCAAGTTCAACCCGCCCAAGGTGGAAGGCAAGGACGACGAAACCGGCGACGACCTGGTCCAGCGCGACGACGACAGGGAAGAAACCGTCAAGAAGCGCCTGGGCGTCTACAGCGCCCAGACCCGCCCCCTGGTGGACTACTACGCCTCGTGGGCAGAAAAAGACCCGGAAAACGCACCCCGCTACCGCTCCATCAGTGGCACCGGCAGCGTGGAAGAAATCACCGCGCGCGCCATGGCGGCACTGACCGAATAAAGCATTTGCCACAGGGGCAGGCCGGCGAGCCACCGCCGGCCTGCCCCTGTTTTGTATGGGTTCGCTGTTTCGTTTCAGCAGCGCGGCCGGAACGGCTGCAGGCTGGCTGAACTTCTGAACTTCTGAACTTCTGAACTTCTGAACTGCTGGAACCGGGTCAGCACTGCTTTTACTGCAAGTTTGGATTTATTGGCAAAAAGTGCCTCCAGCCCAGGCGCAGCCTGCGCCAGCAGCTCTTTTTTCAATAGCAAAATTCAGCAAGTTTCCTGGAAAACTGCAAGCAGGTCAGAGCCTTGAAACCCTTGAGGCAGAAATGCCCTGGTTCTTCTTTGCAGCCCCTGCGCTGCAAAACCGCAAGCGCATTCATGGCCGGCTGCCCAGCAAGGTCTCAGGGTGCAGGCCGCACCTGAGAAAAAGCAGCCTTCTGCCCTCCCTCTTCGGCCGCAGCGCTTGCCAGCAGCTCCAGCAGCACGTCCACACGCACCTTCACGGCGTTCAAGCCGCCAACACGCTTCAGCGCCTGCGGCACGGCAACTCCATCCCTTTCTGAAGCCGAAGCGGCAACGATCTGCCCCAGCGGGCACCGGCTGGCCACCCGCACCACCACACCGACTTCCTGCGCTCTCTCCAGTGCAGCTTCCAGTGCAGTGTGCAGTGTGCCGTTGCCGGTGGCGACCACCACCAACCCCTGCACGCCATCGCGCACCAGCGCTTCAATGGTGGAACCCTGCGCGCCGGCATGGCTCATGGCGATTTCCACGCGTGGCCACGGTGTACCTGACGCTATGCTTTTCATAGCTTTCAGCGCAGGCTGCATCTGCGCTGGAGGCCAGTTTTGTGCTAAACGCACCACCCCCTCCTCCACCCAGCCCAGGGGGCCGTGGTCGCCCGAGCCAAAGGCATTCAGGCGGTAGGGGTGCATTTTCTGCACCTGCCGTGCGCCGTGAATCTCGCCCGCGGCCACCACCAGCACGCCGCGCGCACCGGGGGCCGTGAGCACCGCCACTGCATCGCGCAGGTTTTGCGGCCCGTCGGGCGCGGCCGAGCTTGCCGGGCGCATGGCGCAGGTCAGCACCACCGGCCTGGTGGTGTCCAGCAGCCGGTGCAGCAGCCAGGCGGTTTCTTCCAGGGTGTCGGTGCCATGGGTGATGACCAGGCCGCCCACCAGGGGGTCGTCCAGGTGCTGCTGGCAGCGCTGCACCAGCGCCGTCCAGACGGAAAAATCCATGTCCTTGCTGTCCACCTGCGCCACCTGCTCGCACACCCAGTGCAAGCACGGGCCTGCCTTGGCCGGCAAAGCGTCATGCAGCAGCGCCTCGATGCCCACCTGGGCAGCGGTGTAGCCCACGTTGTCGCCCGCAGTGGCCGCACTGCCTGCAATGGTGCCGCCCGTGCCCAAAAACACCCACTTTTGCTGCTTCACTTGCATCCCCCTGAAAACTGGTTAAAAATACAGTTACTGGACAAAAAAACAGCCTTTTCAGATTTTTCTTCACTTTTGGACCGCCATGCCCCAAGTACCCAAACTCACCCCCCGCCAGCAGCAGATTCTGGACCTGGTGCAAACCGCCATCGCACAAACCGGCGCTCCGCCCACACGGGCCGAAATTGCAGGCGCCCTGGGTTTCAAATCCGCCAATGCGGCCGAAGAGCACCTGAAGGCGCTGGCGCGCAAGGGCGTCATCGAACTGATCAGCGGCACGTCGCGCGGCATCCGTCTGTGCAGCGAGACCGTGCGGCACCTCAATGCGGCACGCGGCATGCCTTGCCTGTCCCCCCTCGCAAGCATGGGGCAGTTGCTGCTGCCGCTCATTGGCCGGGTGGCGGCCGGCTCTCCCATTCTTGCGCAGGCGCACATTGCCAACACCTACAGCGTCGAAGCCAGCCTGTTCGGGCAAAAACCCGACTACCTGCTCAAGGTGCGCGGCATGTCGATGCGCGATGCCGGCATTCTGGACGGCGACCTGTTGGCGGTGCAGGTGGCGCAAGAGGCGCGCAACGGCCAGATCATCGTGGCGCGCCTGGGCGACGACGTGACCGTCAAGCGGCTGCGGCGCACCGCGCACGCCATCGAGCTGCTGCCTGAAAACCCCGATTACCCGGTCATCGTGGTGCAGCCCGAAGAAGCCTTTGCCATCGAAGGCCTGGCCGTGGGGCTGGTACGCACCACGCCGCTGATCTAGACGCTTTCGTTTTTCCTCCAAGGCTGGCGCAGAAATGCCGGCGTGGCACCTGGCGGTGCTGCGCCGGCAGGGAGAAGTGTTGCCCGCCGCAATCTGTTTGCGCTTCTGAATGGAGAATTTGCCATGGCCTTGTTCCAGTCTGCCACCCAGTCAGTGGTCCACTTCCTGCAGGGCCTGGAGCCACCGCTGCACCCGCAGCAACCGCAGCAATCGCTGCAGGCGCCACAGCCATTTCACCAGCCCGCTGCCCACGTTTCGCCTGCATCCGCCGATCCTGTGCCAGTGCCCGGCTTCGCTGCGTCCGGGGCAGCGCGTCCACCCCTGCCTTTGCCGTCGGCGTTGTCTGCAGCCCGGCCCTTGTTCGGACCTGCGTCCAAGGGCGTTGCCGATGCGCTGTCCACCGGGCCTGTGCTGCAACTGGTGCACCGGTCTGCAACGCTGCCTGCAGGCAACGCCATTTGCCAGGCTTCCCTGCCCTCGGGGCAGGCCAGGCCTGACAGCAGCCTGTGCAGCCGCGCTTTGGCTGCGACTGCACAGTGTCAGCAGCGTGTGAATGCACCTCCCAAACTTTCTGTTGTTGCTGCCTGGGCGCCCGCTGCCATGCCGCATGCCGTGCCTGCGGTGCGCGTGCGGTGCCGGCCTGAAAGCCTGGATTGCCATGGCGGACTGGTGATTGCCGGCCGCCTGGAAGACGTCTGCGCCGAGCTCGATCGCCTGGTGGCGCTGCAGGAACTGCACTGAATCCTGCGCAGGGCAGACCGGAGTCTGCTGGCGAACAGATGGGGTAGCCCCGGCATGGCGGGCAAGGCACAATGCCGGTCCATGAACATCGTGATACTTGACGATTACCAGGACGCGGTGCGCAAACTGCGCTCTGCCAGCCGCCTGGCGCCCTATTCGGTCAAGGTGTTCACCAACACGGTCAAGGGCCTGGGGCAGCTGTCGGTGCGCCTCAAGGACGCGGACATCATTGTGCTGATCCGCGAGCGCACCCAGATCACCCGGCAGCTGCTCGACAAGCTGCCGCGCCTCAAGCTGGTGGTGCAGACAGGGCGCCTGGGAAGCCACATCGATGTGGAAGCCTGCACCGCACGCGGCATTGCGGTGGCCGAGGGGCTGGGTTCTCCGGTGGCGCCGGCAGAGCTGACCTGGGCGCTGACCATGGCCGCCATGCGCAGGCTGCCCCAGTACATCGCCAACCTCAAACACGGCGCCTGGCAGCAGTCCGGCCTGCGCGCCGCCTCCATGCCGCCCAACTTCGGGCTGGGGAGCATGCTGCATGGCAAGACGCTGGGCATCTGGGGCTATGGCCGCATCGGGCGCATCGTGGCCGGTTATGGCAAGGCCTTTGGCATGCGCGTGTGCATCTGGGGCAGCGGTGCGTCGCGTGCCAGGGCGCTGGCAGAAGGTCTGGAAGCAGCCAGCAGCTGTGAAGATTTTTTTGCGCACTGCGACGTCGTCTCGCTGCACCTGCGGCTTTGCGACGCAACGCGCGGTGTGGTCACGCTGCGCCACCTGTCGGCCATGCAACCGAGCGCCCTCTTGGTCAACACTTCGCGTGCCGAACTGATTGCACCGGACGCCCTGGTCGCGGCGCTCAACCGGGGGCGCCCCGGCATGGCGGCCGTGGATGTGTTCGAGGCCGAACCCATCCTGCAAGGCCATGCCCTGCTGAGGCTGGAAAACTGCATCTGCACCCCGCACATCGGCCATGTGGAGCAAGAGAGCTACGAGCTGTATTTCAGCGC
>JAGOCN010000176.1 GCA_017998735.1 Giesbergeria sp. | reverse complement strand
GCCAGGAGCCGTGCGATTCGTTTGTGCAGGTGCAGGCGCTGCTGCAGCAGGCCGGGCTGAAGGTGCCCGACATCCTGGCCTGGGACGCGGCGCACGGCTTCATGCTGCTGAGCGACCTGGGCACGCAAACCGTGATTGAAATGCTTGACCCCGCCCGCCCGCAGGATGCTTATGCCTGGTACCAGCAGGCCACCGACACGCTGTTGCAATGGCAGCTGGCGTCCCGCCCCGGCGTGCTGCCGCCGTACGACGAAGCGCTGCTGCGCCGCGAACTGGCGCTGTTTCCCGACTGGTATGTGGCCAGGCACCGCGGCATCACTCTCAGCGACCCGCAGCGCGCTGTGCTGGACCAGGCCTTTGACCACATCGTGGCGCACAACCTGCGGGCGCCCAGCGTGTTTGTGCACCGCGACTTCATGATGCGCAACCTGATGGTGCCGCAGCAGCCGGGCGGGCCACTGGGCGTGCTGGATTTTCAGGACGCGGTGTACGGTCCCATCACCTACGACATTGCCAGCCTGCTGCGCGACGCCTTCATCAGCTGGGACGAAGCTTTTGTCATCGACATTACCGTGCGTTACTGGGAAAAGGCGCGCAAGGCCGGTCTGCTGGGCGCAGGCAGCGCCACCGGCTGGGGCGGGGACTTTGGCGAGTTCTACCGCAGCGTCGAGTGGATGGGCCTGCAGCGCCACCTGAAAGTGGCCGGCATCTTTGCCCGCATCACATTGCGCGACGGCAAGCCCAAATACCTGGCGGACACGCCGCGCTTTCTGGACTACATCCGCACCACCACCAGCCGCTACCGCGAGCTCGGCCCCCTGCGCAAGCTCATCGACCAGATCGAAGGCACCGAAGAGGCCGTGGGCTATGCCTTTGGCCGGGTGTGAGGCGCTCAAGCCAAACACCAAACCGGGACTATTTTTTGTGCATACAATTTGACAGATGGAAATCAGTTTTGATCCAGCCAAAAATGCACTCAACATCCAGCAACGCGGATTGTCTTTTGAACGGGTTGTGGATTTTGATTTCCAGACGGCGGTGTTTTCGATAGACGACCGGTTTGACTATGGCGAAGTTCGCTATCGGGCGCTGGGTTTTATCGATGGCCGCTTGTATGCGCTGGTGTTCGTGGAAACCACTGCGGGCATCCGCACCATCAGCTTTCGCAAAGCCAACCAGCGCGAGGTGAAAAGGCATGAAGCAGCCACCCAACCCTGAAAAAATCGACAACGACAATCCAGAATGGTCCGAGGCAGAAATCCGGCAGGCGACGCCTTTCTCGGCCTTGCCCCCGTCCTTGCGCGCAAAGCTGGGCGTGCGCGGGGCACAAAAAACGCCCACCAAGGAGCGCATCACCATTCGCCTGTCCCGCGAAGTCGTGGAGCAATTCCGTGCCAGCGGCGATGGCTGGCAAGCGCGCATTGATGCTGCTTTGCGCGAGTGGCTGAAAAACCAGTCGCCAGCGCGGTAAAACACATTCATGGGTCAAATCGGCCTCCAGCGCATGCACAGCATGCGCCAGCAGCTATCAAAAAATGAGCAATTCAATCCATGCCACGTTTCCATTGCCCGGTTGAACTGACCGCCGGCGCCGAGGTGGAGCTGCCCGCCGGCGCGGCGCGCCATGTGCAGGTGCTGCGCCTGCAGCCGGGCGATGGCATCACGCTGTTTGGCGGCACGGGCGGCCCTGACAGAGGCAGCGCCGGCGGCGAATGGGACGCCACCGTCACCCACATGGGCCGCAGCAATGTGCGCGTGCAGCCCACCGCGCACCACGCCACCGAGCGCGAAGCACCCCGCACCGTGCACCTGCTGGCCGGCATCACCGCCAACGAGCGCATGGACTGGCTGGTGGAAAAGGCCACCGAACTGGGCGTGGCCAGCATCACGCCGCTGCTGGCCGAGCGCAGCGTGCTGAAACTCAAAGGCGAGCGCGCCGACAAGAAAATCGCCCACTGGCAGGCGGTGGCCGTGGCCGCCTGCGAGCAGTGCGGCCGCAACCAGGTGCCGCTGGTGCACCCGGCGCTGGGGCTGGCCGACTGGCTGAAGGCGCAATCTGCGGCCTCTGCTGCCAGCGAAAGCAACGAAGGCAACGAAGGCGCAGAAGGCACTGAAAAAACCGCCCGCCTGCTGCTGTCGCTGCGCCCCGGCACGCAGCCGCTGTCTGCAGCGGCGCCGGGCCGCGGCCCGGTGCTGTTTTTGTCCGGCCCCGAAGGCGGTCTGAGCGGTGCGGAAGAAGAGCTGGCGCTGCAGCACGGCTTTGTGCCGGTCACGCTCGGCAGCCGCGTGCTGCGCGCCGAAACCGCGCCGCTGGCCGCGCTGGCGGCGCTCACGCTGGGCTGATCTGCACCCGTCAGTCAGCCGGCGAACCGGTTCACCGCCCCGCCGGCACCGGCCTGATGGCGCCGCACTGGTCGGACAGCCATTTGCCGGACTGGGCCATGTCGATCTGTTCGGCCTTGCCGTTGAGGGCGGTCTTGATCTTGAACTGACCGGTGTAGGCGGTGGGGCCTTGCAGCTGCACCGTGCCTTCGCCGCTGGTGGGTGGGGTGTCGGCGTCGCCCTTGCACTGAAAATTCATCTTCAGGGTGCTGGCGTCCACACGCTGCACCTTCTGCGTGCAGCCGTCCTGCTGCGGCATCTCGTCCATCGCGGCCTGCTCGGGGGTGACGCAGACCTTGACGGTCTGGCCTTTAGCGCCGTTGCCCCCGAGACCGATGTCTAGCCCCTGCGCGGCCATCATCTGCTCCATCTGTTTGCGCTGCGCGGGCGACAGGGCGGCCATGGCCTTCTGGGCCTGCGCCATGGCGCTTTCGATCTGGCCGCTCTGGCTTTTCATCTGGATGTTGTGTTCCCACAGGCCGGGGCGCATTTTCTGCATGGCGGGCGGCGTCTGGGCGCTGGCCGGGGCCGAAGCCAAAGTGATGGCCGACAGCGCCAGACCGGCGGTGGCGGACAACAGGTGCTGGGCACGGGTGCGGGTGCGGGTGATTGGCATGGAAATCTCCTGGGTTGGTCTGCTTGCTGGCTTGTTTGTTTGCTCGTCTGCTTGCGCACAAAAAGACCTTGCAGTATCCCGCAGCCCTGCCGCCTTGCAGCGCTGCCTGCCTGCCACTGGCACGGCTGCCGCGCCGCGCCGCGCCGTCATCTCAAACCATGCGCCCTGCAGGGCGCTTGCGCAGCAGCAGCGCCAGCAGCGGCCAGGCAAACCCGGCGGCCAGCACGCCCAGCCCCAGTGCCACGGCCAGCAGGTTGGCCCAGTCCACCCAGTAACCCATGCTGGACAGGGACGAGTGCGTCAGGCCGGGCACGGTGAAGAACAGCACCACCGCCAGCACGGCCCCCAGCACCAGCGCCAGCCCCAGCGTGCTGCGCCCGGCGGCGCCCCCCAGCCGGGCACGCGCCGCCCACAGCATCAGCAGCCACACCCCCAGCGCCAGCGCCAGTTGCGGCCACAGGCTGAGGGCAATTTCGTAAACGATGTTCAAGACCAGCCAGATTTCGTACATGGTTTTCTCCTGTGAGTTTTTGGCGTTTGGGCGTTTTGGTTTTAGGCGTGCAGACGCTCAGACCCGGCCCTTGAGCGTGGCCAGGTAGGCGGGTTTGAGCATCCACACCTTCATCAGCCAGGCAAAGTAGCTCTCCTGCAGCGGCTCGATCATGGGCAGCGAGGGCGTGAGCTTGCCGTCGTAATCGAACTCGATCAGCATGGCCGAGCCCTCCCGCACGATCATCGGACACGAGGTGTAGCCGTCGAACTGCTGGCTTGGCGCGCGCCCGGCTATCACGTCCACCACATGCTGCGCGACGATGGGCGCGCTTTTCTTGACGGTGGCTGCCGTCTTGCCACGGGGCGTGCCGTTGATGTCGCCCAGGCCGAACACGTTCGGGTAGCGGCGGTGCTGCAGCGTGGCCTTGTCCACCTCCAGCCAGCCGCCAGCGGCCATCGGGCCTTCCTTCCACGCCAGGTCGGAGTTCTTCACCGCATCGGGCGCACGCATGGGCGGCACGGCGTGAAGAAAGTCGTAGTCCACTTCGGTCTTGCCGCCGTCCGGGCTGGCAAAGATGGCGCGCCGGCCGCCAATGTCGATGGCCTGGAGCGTCTGGTGGGTGTGCAGTGCGATGCCCAGGTTGCTCCAGCGCTCCAGCACGTTGTCGTTCACCGACTTGACGCTGAAAACGTTGCCCAGCGCGGAATAGAACATGACCTCGGACTGCTTCAGCCTGCCGCCCTGCGCCAGCCGGTCGCGCAGCATGAACGCCATCTTGAGCGGCGCGCCGGCGCATTTGAGCGCGCTGGACGGCAGCGTCATCACCGCCTTGCCGCCCTTTTTGCAAAACGCATCCATCGCCGCCCAGGTGGCCACGGCAGCGCTGGCGCTGGGGTACACGCTGGTGAGGCCGTTCTGGCCAATGGCGGACACGTCCATGCCTTCAATCTGTGCCCAGTCCTGGTGCGTGCCCACGGCCACTATGAGGTAGTCGTAGGCAATGCGCTGGCCGCCGGCGGTGACCACGGCGTTGGCGGCGGGGTCGAACTCGGCCACCATGTCCTTGACCCACTCCATGCCCGCCGGCATGAAATCGGCGTTCTGGTCCACCACCTTGCCCACCGGCCACACCCCCGTGGCCACCAGGGTGTAGCCGGGCTGGTAGTTGTGCTCCTCCTTGGCGTCGATGACGGTGATGCGGGCGCCGTCCAGCAGTTTGGTCAACCGGTGCGCCAGCGCCAGGCCCGCCAGGCCGCTGCCCGCAATGGCGATGCGGGCTTTGGTTGCCACGCGCGCGGCGTGTGCCGGCGTGCTGGTGGCGGCACCGGTGGCAAGCACCAGACCGGCGCTGGACACACC
>JAGOCN010000175.1 GCA_017998735.1 Giesbergeria sp. | reverse complement strand
CGTGGGTTCCAACAACCCCGACGGCATCGAGATCAAGGGACCGAACGCGCCGCGCGATGAAGCTGGTCATCCACTGGACGGCATTCCCTTCCATCCGTTCTACACGGTGCACGACATCATGGGTGTCTGCCTGTTCCTGATGGCTTTCACGGCTGTGATCTTCTTTGCGCCTGAAGCGGGCGGTTACTTCCTGGAATACAACAACTTCATTCCCGCCGATCCGCTGCAGACGCCTGCGCACATTGCGCCGGTCTGGTACTTCACGCCGTACTACTCCATGCTGCGCGCCATCACCAGCGAGATGATGTATGCCTTGATCGCCTGCGTGGTGCTGGCAGCGGCCCTGGGAGTCATCAAGGGCCGCCTGCCCATGGTGTTCAAGGGTGCCATCGTGGTGGCCGCAGCCGTGGGCATTGCGCTGATGCTGGGCATTGATGCCAAGTTCTGGGGTGTGGTCGTGATGGGCGGTGCCGTGATCATCATGTTCTTCCTGCCCTGGCTGGACAACAGCCCGGTGCGCTCGATCCGCTACCGCCCCAGCTGGCACAAGTACATGTATGGCGTGTTCGTGGTCAATTTCGCCATCCTGGGCTACCTGGGTGTGCAGCCGCCATCGGCCATCGGCGAGCGGGTCTCGCAGGTGGGAACGCTGTTCTATTTCGGCTTTTTCCTGCTGATGCCCTGGTGGAGCCGCCTGGGTGACCCCAAGCCTGTTCCGGACCGCGTCACCTTTGCAGCGCACTGAGCAGGAGACGACACACCATGAAAAAAATACTTTTCTCCCTCATCGCCGCCCTGGGCCTGGTGGCCGGTTCCGCGCAGGCCGCAGAAGGTGGCATTGCCTGGGACAAGGCGCCCAACAAGACCAATGACCTGGGCGCACTGCAAAACGGCGCCAAGCTGTTTGTCAACTACTGCATTGGCTGCCACTCGGCTGCTTACATGCGCTACAACCGCCTGACCGACATCGGTCTGACGGAAACGCAGATCAAGGACAACCTGCTGTTCACCACCGAAAAGATCGGTGACACCATGAAGGCCACCATCAATCCGGCGGAAGCCAAGCAGTGGTTTGGTGCCAACCCGCCCGACCTGACCGTCATTGCGCGCTCGCGTGCGGGCCACGGCGGCACCGGTGCGGACTACCTCTACACCTTCCTGCGCACTTTCTACCGCGATGACGCCAAGGCCACGGGTTGGAACAACCTGGCGTTCCCGAACGTCGGCATGCCGCATGCGCTGTGGCAGATGCAGGGCGTGCGCCGCCCGGTGTACGAAACGGCTTCCAGCCACGGGCACGAAGTCCAGACCTTCAAGGGCTGGGAGCAGGTGGCTCCAGGCACCATGACACCCCTGCAGTACGACCAGGCCATGGGCGATCTGGTGGGTTACCTGCAGTGGATGGGCGAGCCTGCCCAGAACACCCGCGTGCGCATTGGCGTGTGGGTGCTGATTTTCCTGGGCGTGATGACGGTGTTTGCCTGGAAGCTCAACGGCGCTTTCTGGAAAAACGTCAAGTAAGCCTTACCGCGCCAGCCGCTCCCTGCCAGTCGGGGAGCGGCTGGTTTCTTTTGCAGAGTGGACGGCCCCGTGCGGTCCACTCTTTTGGTTTTTTAGGAGCCTCTTGCCATGATGGTGCTTTACTCGGGTACGACCTGTCCTTTTTCCCACCGCTGCCGCTTTGTCCTGTTTGAAAAAGGCATGGACTTTGAAATCCGGGATGTCGACCTGTACAACAAGCCGGAAGACATCAATGTGATGAACCCCTATGGCCAGGTGCCGATCCTGGTCGAGCGCGACCTGATCCTGTACGAGTCGAACATCATCAACGAGTACATCGACGAGCGCTTTCCGCACCCGCAATTGATGCCCGGCGACCCGGTGGACCGCGCCCGCGTGCGCCTGTTCCTGCTGAACTTCGAAAAGGAACTGTTCGTGCATGTGAACATCCTGGAATCGAAGGCCACCAAAGGCAATGAAAAGGCTTTGGAGAAGGCGCGTGCCCACATCCGCGACCGCCTGACGCAGCTTGCGCCCATGTTCCTGAAGAACAAGTTCATTCTGGGCGAGAGTTTCTCCATGCTGGACGTGGCCATTGCGCCGCTGCTGTGGCGCCTGGACTACTACGGCATCGACCTGAGCAAGAACGCCGCGCCCCTGCTGAAATACGCCGAGCGCATCTTCTCGCGCCCGGCCTACATCGAAGCCCTGACGCCTTCCGAGAAGGTGATGCGCAAGTGACCCTGGCAGCGCAGGGGCAGACCACGGCCCTGCCTTGCTTCTGCCGTTTTCCTGCCCCGTGCAGGTGTGCAGTGCCGCCTGTTGATTTTCCCCTTGTGAGATGCCCATGACCGACCAGGATTCCACCAGCACCCGTCCGTACCTGATCCGCGCCTTGCACGAATGGTGCAGCGACAACGGCTTTGCACCCTACCTTGCGGTGCGCGTCGACGGCTCGGTGCAGGTGCCGATGGAGTATGTGAACGATGGCGAGATCGTGCTCAACCTTTCGCTGGAAGCCACCAGCGGGCTGCGCCTGGGCAACGATTTCATCGAGTTCACGGCCCGCTTTGGCGGCAAGCCGCGCGACATCATGGTTCCGGTCGGCCGGGTGACCGCCATCTATGCCCGGGAAAATGGGCAAGGCATGGCTTTTCCGCCCCCGGTGGACCTGCTGCCCGATGGTGTGCAGGTGCCAATGCTGTCGTCGGTGCCAGCGTCCGCGCCAAAGAATGCCGTGCAAGGATCGGACAATGGCGCCACCGCAGAGCGGGTGGTGCAACTGGTGCCCAGCAAGCCGCGCAAAAAAGGCGCCGGCAGCACCTTGCCAGACACCAGTGGCAGTTCCACAGACGGTTCGGTGCCGCCGCCCCGCCCGCCTGCGGGAAAAGGCAAAAAACCCGCGCTCAAGCGCGTCAAATAAGCGCACTGCAGGGCGCAGAGATTTTTGCTGCTGTTTTTCAAGGCTAAAATAGCGCCTTCGCCGATTTAGCTCAGTTGGTAGAGCAACCGCCTTGTAAGCGGTAGGTCGTCAGTTCGATTCCGACAATCGGCACCATGTTTTTTTGCGCCAAAGCCACTTGCTGCCCTGCAGCAAGTGGCTTTTTGCATGGGACATGCCCTTTTTCTAAAGGCCAGAGCGCGGTTGCCGTGGTCCGTATGCGTTGCATGCACAGGCAGCTTTTAAATTGCTATCAAAATATGAGCTGCTGGCGCATGCTGCGCCTGCGCTGGAGGCACTTTTCACCAACAATCAGAAGGGTGAAAAAACAGTGCGACAGCAGCGCAAAAGGCCGGCAGTTCAGCTGCGCACCTGCACCTTCAGGCGGATGGACTGCACATCCCACCCCTGGGTGCGCAGATGCGCAGACAGCGCAGGCAGCAGCTGGCGCACCTTGGCGGCTGCCGCGTTGCTGCTCACCAGCAGGCACCAGGTGGCGCCGTCGATCGGGCCGGCCTGGATGCAGGAATGCAGCAGCGGCGGAATCAGGGGTTGCACGGCCCGCAGGCGGGCACTGGAGTCCCGGCTGAGCGAGGCAAGCTGTGCCAGCATCGGAGATTCCTGGGATGCCTGCTCCAGCGTGATGGCGCAGTGGCGGCGCGCTTTCATGGAGCAGGGCAGGACAAAGACAGGGCGATCATCGGCATGCAGCGATTATGGGCGGGGCAGAGCAGGGGGGTATGCAGGCAGGGTGGAGCGCCCACTGCCAAGGCCTGCCACCGCAGCACTTCCGGCCAGGCTGCCCTGGTGTCTGCAGTGCGGTGGTGGCACATGGGTAAAATCGTTCCTTTGGTCCTGACGCACGGCAGCAAGCCAGAACTTGCAATGCCGGGCAGCGCCCCTACCTGAATCCACTTCTCTTCTTAGGAATTCTGGTCGCCTTGCGTGCCCTGGCATGTGCGGCTGACCTGTTCGCATGGCCACCAACTTCCTCACCAAAATTTTCGGCAGCCGCAACGACCGGCTTCTCAAGCAATACCGCAAGACGGTGGTCCGCATCAATGCGATGGAGCAGGACCTGGAGGGTCTGAGCGACGAGGCACTGCGCGCCAAGACCCAGGAGTTCAAGCAGCGGGTGGCGGGCGGTGAGTCGCTGGACGACATCCTGCCCGAAGCCTTTGCCGTGGTGCGCGAAGGCTCCAAACGCATCATGAAGATGCGCCACTTCGATGTGCAGCTGGTGGGCGGCATGGCATTGCACTACGGCAAGGTGGCCGAAATGCGCACCGGTGAAGGCAAGACGCTGACCGCCACATTGCCGGTGTACCTGAACGCCCTGTCGGACCAGGGCGTGCATGTGGTCACGGTGAACGACTACCTGGCCAGCCGCGATGCCACCTGGATGGGCCGGCTGTACAACTTTCTGGGCCTGACGGTGGGCATCAACCTGCCCAACCTGCCGCGCGAGGAAAAGCAGGCCGCCTACAACGCCGACATCACCTACGGCACCAACAACGAATACGGTTTCGACTACCTGCGCGACAACATGGTCTACGAGGCCGGTGACCGGGTGCAGCGCAAGCTCAACTACGCCATCATCGACGAGGTGGACTCGATCCTGATCGACGAGGCGCGCACGCCGCTCATCATCAGCGGCCAGGCCGAAGACCACACCGCCATGTACCTGGCGATGAACCAGGTGGTGCCGCTGCTGGTGCGCCAGGAAGGCGAAGCCGACCCGCGCACCGGCGAAGGCGTCACCAAGCCGGGTGACTTCACGCTGGACGAGAAAACCCACCAGGTGTTCCTGACCGAGCAGGGCCATGAAACCGCCGAGCGCGTGCTGGCCTCGCAGGGCCTGATTGCAGAGGGCGCGTCGCTGTACGACCCGGCCAACATCGCGCTGATGCACCACCTGTATGC
>JAGOCN010000174.1 GCA_017998735.1 Giesbergeria sp. | reverse complement strand
GCGGGCGGTGACCACCGGCCGCTCGGCGCTGCCCGCCACCTGCACGGTGGACAGGTCGGCCAGGCCGAACAGCAACCCCATGTCCGACGGGTTGATGGGCGTGGCCTGCACCTGCACCAGCACTTCATCAGCCTCGGGAGTGGGAACAGGGACGGATTCCAGGTGGACCTGCAGGCTGCCGTCCGCCTGCACGAGCGAGCGCAGTTCCAGTGCGGTGGAGGGAAAGGGGTTCTGGTTCATGGAAGGATTTCGTTGGGAGCGGGCTGCGGTTGCAGCGGTCGGCGGTCAGTGCTCGGCGTTGCGGGGAAGCATTGCGCCAGCGGGGTTTGCTGCGCGTTGCGGGCGGGCTTGATTGTCAATCAGGGCCACCTGCGGTGCGCCGGGCTGTGCCGCGGCTTGGCTGCACGCAAGCATGCAATGCGCTGAATTCAAGGCATTTGCCAAATTCAGGGTCAAAATGGCCTCCAGCGCATGCACAGCCTGCGCCAGCAGCTATCAAAATTGAAGCAAACGACAACCATTCTGCTTTCGTGTTCCGGGGCTGTCGCCGCACAATGCGGCCATGCTTCTTTCCCTCCAAGACATTCAAGACGCCGCCGCTCGCCTGCGTGGCCAGGTGCTGGACACGCCCTGCGTGGAATCGCGCACGCTGTCGGACATCGTTGGCGCGCAGATTTACCTGAAGTTTGAAAACCTGCAGTTCACCGCCTCTTTCAAGGAGCGCGGCGCCTGCAACAAGCTTGCGCTGCTGACGCCGGCCGAGCGCGCGCGCGGCGTGGTGGCCATGAGCGCGGGCAACCACGCGCAGGGCGTGGCCTACCACGCCGAGCGCCTGGGCATCCGCGCCGTCATCGTCATGCCGCGCTTCACGCCAGGCGTGAAAGTGGAGCGCACGCGCGGCTTTGGCGCCGAGGTGGTGCTGCACGGCGACACGCTGGAAGAGGCCCGCGCCCATGCCTACGCGCTGGCCGAGGCACAGGGCCTGGTGTTCGTCCACCCCTACGACGACCTGGAGGTGGCGGCCGGCCAGGGCACGCTGGCGCTGGAAATGCTGCAGGCGGTGCCCGACCTGGACGCGCTGGTGATTGCGGTGGGCGGCGGCGGCCTGCTGGCGGGTGTGGCCACGGCGGCGCGGGCGCTGCGGCCCGACATCGAGATCGTCGGTGTGCAGACGGTGCGATTTCCGGCCATGTTCAATGCCCTCAAGGGCACGCACCACCCGCAGGGCACATCGACCATTGCCGAGGGCATCGCGGTCGGCGCGCCCGGCGTGCTGACGGTGGAGGTCATCCGGCGGCTGGCGGACGACATGCTGCTGGTGGACGAGGGCGACATCGAGCAGGCGGTGCTGATGCTGCTGGAGATTGAAAAGACGCTGGTGGAAGGCGCCGGCGCGGCCGGGCTGGCGGCGCTGATCCGCCACCCCGAGCGCTTTGCCGGCAAAAAGGTGGGGCTGGTGCTGTGCGGCGGCAACATCGACCCGCTGCTGCTGGCCGCCATCATCGAGCGCGGCATGGTGCGCTCGGGCCGGCTGGCGCGCATCAAGGTCAGCGCCCGCGACACGCCCGGCGCGCTGGCGCACATCACCGCCGCCGTGGCGGACGCCGGCGCCAACATCGAGGAAGTGCACCACCAGCGGGCGTTCACGCTGCTGGCGGCGCAAAACGTGGAGATCGAGCTGGTGCTGCAGACGCGCGGCCATGCCCATGTGGGCGAGGTGCTGGAGCGGCTGCGCGGCGCCGGCATGGAAGCGGTGATGGTGTGAAGGCTGCAGGCCGCAACGGCGCCATGGCCCGGTGAAAAACCGGGCTGAGGGTTGGGGCCGGTGCACGCTGCGCCGGTGCGGGCTAAACTTGCAACCCCTCACTGCCCTCTCACGGAGAACCCCGCCATGTCCCAGCCCCAGCCATCCACCGAACACGACGCCCCCCTGGACGATGCCGTCGAGGCCGTGGTGCCGTTCATTCCGGTGGTGATTCCGGTGGTCGGCGGCATCATGATCTTTCTGCTGGCAATGATTGCCGTCAACATGGCATGAAGCAGGCAGACGGCGCGCCCCTGCAGACCCTGGCGCTCCAGACCGGCGACACGGCCCCGCACTGCGGGGCTTTTTTGCGCCCGGTGGGGCGGCGGCAGGCAGCACGCAGTGTGCATGTGCGTCATGGGGTCATGCGCTGTTTGCATGACCGCCCGGCCTGTCTGACAGACAGAAGCAAGGGAGCTTCTTAAAATCGATTTCCCGCCGTGGCTTGAACCCAAGCGCCATGCCGGCAGCAGGCCCAGGCCCCGTGCGGCGTTCTTTTTTTCTCAAGCTGTTTTTTCAAAGGCAGTGCGGTCAGCGTGCCCTGCCTCTGTCCCTGCCCCTTGCCTTGGCACCTTGTGCACCCTGCAGGTCTGCTTCCTTTGAAAAAACCGTTTTTCACTTCAAGGATGCACGCGATGAACTCTCCCCACATGCAAGGCCTGCGCCTGGACGCCCCTGCCCATGTCAAAAACGCCCGGCTGCTGGCCTGGGTGGCCGAAATGGTGGCGCTGTGCAAGCCCGCCAGCGTCCATTGGTGCGACGGATCGAAAGAGGAATACGACCAGCTGTGCCAGCAGCTGGTGGACGCCGGCACCTTCCAGCGCCTGAACCCGGCCAAGCGCCCGGACAGCTTTCTGGCCTGGTCCGATCCGTCGGACGTGGCCCGCGTCGAAGACCGCACCTACATCTGCTCCGAGAGAAAAGACGATGCCGGCCCGACCAATAACTGGATGGACCCGAGCGAGATGCGCGCCACGCTGGCGCCGCTGTTTGACGGCTGCATGGCCGGCCGCACCATGTACGTGGTGCCGTTTTCCATGGGCCCGCTGGGCAGCCCGATTGCCCACATCGGCATCGAGCTGACCGACAGCGCCTATGTGGCGGTGAACCAGCGCCTGATGACGCGCATGGGCCGCGCCGTGTACGGCGTGCTGGGCGTGGACGGGGCCTTTGTGCCTTGCATGCACACCGTGGGCGCGCCGCTGGCGGACGGCGAAGCCGACCAGACCAGCTGGCCGTGCAACCCGGGCACCAAGTACATCGTTCACTACCCGGAAACGCGCGAAATCTGGAGCTATGGCTCGGGCTATGGCGGCAACGCGCTGCTGGGCAAGAAGTGCCTGGCATTGCGCATTGCGTCCACCATGGGCCGGGACGAAGGCTGGCTGGCCGAGCACATGCTGGTGCTGGGCGTCGAATCGCCCGAAGGCAAGAAATACCACGTCGGCGGCGCCTTTCCGAGCGCCTGCGGCAAGACCAATTTCTCGATGCTGGTGCCGCCCGAAGGCTTTGAAGGCTGGAAGGTGACCACCATTGGCGACGACATCGCCTGGATCAAGCCCGACGCCAACGGCCAGCTGCGCGCCATCAACCCCGAAGCCGGCTACTTTGGCGTGGCCCCCGGCACCAACCTGCACACCAACCCGAACTGCATGCGCTCGCTGGACCGCGACGTGATCTTCACCAACGTGGCGCTGACCGACGACGGCGATGTGTGGTGGGAAGGCATGGAAGCCGACCACGGCAACCAGCTGCCCGAGCACCTGATCGACTGGCAGGGCCGGGACTGGACACCGCAGATTGCCAAGGAAACCGGCGCCAAGGCCGCGCACCCCAATTCACGCTTCACCGTGGCCGCCACCAACAATCCGGCGCTGGACCCGGCCTGGGACGACCCGGCCGGCGTGACCATCGACGCCTTCATCTTTGGCGGCCGCCGCTCGACCACGGTGCCGCTGGTGACCGAGGCGCGCACCTGGCAGGACGGCGTGTACATGGCTGCCACCATGGGCAGTGAAACCACGGCGGCCGCCTTTGGCCAGCAGGGCGTGGTGCGCCGCGACCCCTTCGCCATGCTGCCGTTCTGCGGCTACAACATGAGCGACTACTTCCAGCACTGGCTGGACCTGGGCGCCAAACTGGAAAAAAGCGGTACCCCGCTGCCGCGCATCTTCACCACCAACTGGTTCCGCAAGAACGAGGCCGGCAAGTTTGTCTGGCCCGGCTACGGCGAAAACATGCGTGTGCTCAAGTGGATCGTTGACCGCATCGAAGGCCGCGCCGAGGGCCAGGAAACGATGTTTGGCGTGGCGCCACAGTACGGCGAGATCAACTGGACCGGCCTGGACTTCAGCCCCGCGCAGTTCAGCACCGTGACCGCCATCGACCCGGCCGCCTGGCACGAGGAGCTGAAGCTGCACGACGCGCACTTCGACAAACTGGCCCAGCGCCTGCCCAAGGAACTGCTGGCCACCCGTGCGGCCATCGAGGCGCGGCTGCAGGCCTGAGCCGGGCGCAGGGCAGGTAAATTGTTGCCTTTGCGGGTTGCACTTGCTGCAGCCCGCTGACCTTTGCAAAGAAGCCACCTGCGGGTGGCTTCTTTCATGGGCCTGGTGTGTTGGGCACAAACGGTGGCTGGCTGGGCACAGGGCCGGCACCGTCTCTGAGGCAAACCTGAATTATTGAGAAAAACTGCCTCTAGCCCATATGCAGCCTGCGCCAAAAGCTCATTTTTCAATAGCAAAAAACCTGCTTTCTGCAGACGCATTGCACGCATCTGCAGGCCGACAAAGACCAATAAAGGCCTGAACATCTTTTGCCTCGGCCTCGGCCTTTTTTTGGCCTCAAAACGCGGCCAGCAGGTCCAGTGCGCGCACCCACAGCCATGCCGGCACGGCCGCTGCCACTGCCAGCAGCGCCGTAGCCAGCACGGCGCGCAGGCCTGTCACCCCTGAGCGGCGCAGCTGCCCGGCGCACAGGGCCACGCCGCCCAGCCAGGCGAGCGCCAGCAGCGCCAGCCGGGCCTGCGGCAGCCAGTCAAAAACGATGCCTTCGCTGCGCAGCTGGGTGAGCGTGAGCATG
>JAGOCN010000005.1 GCA_017998735.1 Giesbergeria sp. | reverse complement strand
CCCGCGCTGGCGGCGTTGCACCGCTTGCCATCACAGGCCTGGCTGCAGAGCGCGGGCACGTAAAAGTGCATGACACGCTCTAGACTGGCACGCCCGCGCGCCGGGTGCCTGCCCGCCGCATTTTTTGCCCTTTTTTTTCCAGGAGACTTCGCCATGCCGTTCCAAGACCTTCGCGCCGATGTGCATTCCCTGCTGCCCGGCCGCAGCACCGGGTCCGGCATGCGCCGCCGCACGGCGCTGCAGTCGGCCATCGGCCTGGGCTATGCCGCAGCGGCTGCGCCCCTGATGGCGCAGACCGCCATCAGCACCCCGGCCGAGGGGCTGGAGGTGGGCGAGATCAGCTACACCGTGAATGGCTTCAAGGTGCCCGCCTACCGGGCCGCGCCAGCGGGCAAAAAAGACCTGCCGGTGGTGCTGGTGATCCAGGAAATCTTTGGCGTGCACGAGTACATCGCCGATGTCTGCAAGCGCTTTGCGCGCGCCGGCTACCTGGCCATTGCCCCCGAGCTGTACGCCCGCCAGGGCGACCCGGCGCAGTACGGCGAAATGGCCAAGCTGATGGCCGAGGTGGTCTCCAAAGTGCCCGACGCGCAGGTGATGGCCGACCTGGACGGCGCCGTGCAGTGGGCGGGGGCGCATGGCGGCAACGCAGAGCGCATCGGCATCACCGGCTTTTGCTGGGGCGGGCGCATCACCTGGCTGTATGCGGCGCATGGCCCGGTCAAGGCGGGCGTGGCCTGGTACGGGCGGCTGGTGGGCAGCGCCAGTGCGTTCACGCCCAAGCACCCGGTGGAGATCACGCCCATCCTGAAGGCGCCGGTGCTGGGCCTGTACGGCGGGCAGGATGGCGGAATTCCCCAGGAAACCATTGATAAGATGAAAGCCGCCCTGGCCAGCGGTTCTGCCGCTGCCAAGGCGAGCGAGTTTGTGGTCTACCCGGACGCGCCGCATGCCTTCCACGCCGACTACCGCCCCAGCTACCGCCAGGGCCCGGCCGAAGACGGCTGGAAGCGCGCCCTGGCATGGTTCAAGGCGCACGGGGTGGCGTGACGCCGCAGGCGCGCACTGGCCTGCTGGTGCCGTCGGGCTGGCGCGGCTTCCAGGGCCAGAGCAGACAGATCCCGCACAATCCGCACCGGGCACCGGCCCGGTCCCACAGCCGCCCCGCCACGGCCGGGCGGCTTTTTTGGGGGCGGCGCCGGGCCACGGTGCACGGGTGGTGCACGGCAGGCAGCGCGGCTGCCGCGCCGGCCGGCCCTGGAATGACCGGGGCCTGCGGCTGTCAAGATTTTTATGATGAAAACGGCCTCTGGCCCATACAGGAAGTACGCTGGTAGCTATGACATTGATAGCAATTGTGTTGGCCACGCTGGCCGCGGGCATTGGCAGTGTGTGGGTGGCGGCGCTGCTGATGCGCGCCGGCCTGGGCGGGCGCCAGGACAGCGTCGGGCCGCAGCACCTGCTCAGCCTGGCGGCCGGCGCGCTGCTGGCCACCGCCTTCATGCACCTGCTGCCCGAAGCGTTCGAGGGCGAGGCCAGCGCGCACGACCTGTTTGCCACGCTGCTGGTCGGGCTGGTGTTTTTCTTTCTGCTGGACAAGGCCGAGCTGTGGCACCACGGGCACGAGCACAGCCACGACGACCATGGCCACCTGCACGGGCATTCCCACGGGCATGACCACGGGCCTTCCCATGCGCATGCGCATGCGCATGCGCACGGCCAGGGTGCCGGCGCCGGAACCGCGCCGCGCGTGGGCAGCTGGTCGGTGCTGACCGGCGACAGCGTGCACTGCTTTGGCGACGGCGTGCTGATTGCCTCGGCTTTTGTCGCCGATGTGCGCCTGGGGCTGATTGCCGCCGTGTCGGTGCTGGCGCACGAAGTGCCGCACCACATGGGCGACCTGGTGGTGCTGCGCCAGTCCAGCCCCGACCGCCGCATGGCGCTGATCAAGGTGTCGATGGCCGGCGCAGTCACCGCGCTGGGCGGTCTGGCGGGGTATTTTCTGGTCGAGCGGCTGCACGAGAGCCTGCCGTACTTTCTGACCGTGGCGTCCAGCAGCTTTGTCTATGTGGCGCTGGCCGACCTGATTCCGCAGCTGCAAAAGCGCCTGTCGGCGGGCCAGACGGCGGTGCAGGTGGTCTGGCTGCTGCTGGGCATTGGGCTGGTGACGCTGGTCAGCGGTCTGGCGCACGGCACCGGCCACGGCTGAACCCGCGCTGCGCTGCCCGGCAGTTGTAAAAGCGCTGCCGCGCCCTGGCGCTCAGCGGCCGATGGCAAACACCGCCGGCGTGTGCTTGTCGGGCGCTGCCGGCTGGCGGCGCCACTGCTGCACGCTGTGGCTGCGCGTGGCGCTGGTGGCCAGCGTCAGCCCGCTGCTGACCGACAGCCGCGTGCCCGGCTGCAGCGCCTGCAAAAGCGCCTGCAGCAGGGCGGCATTGCGGTAGGGCGTTTCAATGAACAGCTGGGTCTGGCCGCTGTGCAGCGCGGTGGCCTCCAGCGCACGGATGCGCTGCGTGCGCTCGGCCGCGTCCTGCGGCAGGTAGCCGACAAAGGCAAAGCTCTGCCCGCTCAAACCACTGGCCGCCAGCGCCAGCAGCAGCGACACCGGCCCGACCAGCGGCACCACGCTAATGCCCAGTTCGTGCGCGGCGCGCACCACCGAACTGCCGGGGTCGGCCACGGCCGGCATGCCCGCTTCGCTGACCAGCCCCAGGTCGTGCCCGGCCAGCGCCGGCGCCAGCAGCGGGCGGGCGTCAAACACCGCCGCGCCCTTGCCGCCGTGGTCGCCCTTCTTGTGCACCTCGCGCGGCAGCTCGGTGAGGGTCTGCTCCTGCAGCGGCAGCGCCAGCGGGTGCAGGGCGTCGATGCGCTTGAGGTAGGCACGGGCGCTCTTGGCGTTTTCGCAAACCCAGTGCGTCAGGCGCGCCGCCGTGGCCAGGGTGGCTTCGGGCAGGCTGCCTTGCAGCGGCATCTGCGCATCGCAGCCAAAGTCCAGCGGCGCCGGCACCAGGTAGAGCGTGCCACGCACCCCAGCAGCGGGTGCCGTGGCTGGCGCTGCGGCGGTGGTCGCCCAAGCAGGGGAGGAGGGCGTGGGCGCCGCGCTCATGGCAGCACCAGTCCGGCGCCGCGCAGCAGGCGGCAGGTGCGGATCAAGGGCAGACCGATCAGCGCCGTCGGGTCGTCGTTGTCGATGGCGTCCAGCAGGCTGATGCCCAGCCCTTCGCTCTTGGCGCTGCCGGCGCAGTCGTAGGGCTGCTCGGCCAGAAGGTAGCGTTCGATCTCGGCGTCGTCCAGGGCGCGAAACTGCACTGCGACTGGCGCCAGGTCCACCTGCGCAAAACCGCTGGCCTGGCAGACCACGGCCACCGCCGTCTGGAACACCACGCGCTGGCCGCGCATGCGCTGCAGCTGCAGCGTGGCGCGGGCGTGCGTGCCGGGCTTGCCGAGGGGCTCGCCCGCCAGGTCGGCCACCTGGTCGGAGCCGATCACCACCGCTTCGGGCTGCAGCGCTGCCACGGCGTGTGCCTTGGCCAGCGCCAAACGCAGTGCCAGGGCGCGCGGGGCTTCGCCGGCGGCCGGGGTTTCGTCCACTTCGGGTGCGTGGACAGTGAAAGCGACGCCCAGCCGCTGCAGCAGTTCGCGCCGGTAGCGGGAGGTGGAAGCGAGGACCAGCGGGCGCTGGCGGGGAGCGAAATTTTGCATGGCGCGATTCTCTTACACTGCGCGCATGACCAAGGACCACTCTCCCAACCAACTGGACATCAAGGCCTTCGTGCAGGCCGGCACGCGCCTGACCGGCCACGATTCCCTGCTGAAATACAAACGCCTGGCGGAGGAAGCCCAGGGCCTGCACCCCGACCTGTATGTGGACTGGCAGGCCACGGGCGAGCTGCGCGCCGTGGGCAGTGAAGCCGGCCAGCCGTGGCTGCACCTGCAGGCGCAGGCCACGCTGCCGATGGTCTGCCAGCGCTGCATGGGCCCGGTGGACATGCCGGTGGAAGTGGACCGCAGCTTTCGCTTTGTCGCCGACGAGGCCACCGCCGAAGCGCTGGACGACGACACCGAAGAAGACCTGCTGGCGCTGAGCCGGGAGTTCGACCTGCACGGGCTGATCGAGGACGAGCTGCTGATGTCGCTGCCGGTGGTGCCGCGCCATGGCGTCTGCCCCGAACCTGTGCCGATGAAAGTGGCGGACGAGGATTTCGAGGCGGCCAGCGCCGAAAAACCCAATCCCTTTGCGGCCCTGGCCGGCCTGCGCGGCCCCAAGGCAGGCAACTGAAGCTGTGCATCAGATATAATCGTGGGCTTCGCGCAGGCCCCTTGGCGACTTTTGATGGGGTTCGCCGCGTATTTTCCAACCCCTTTTAAAGACCAGGAGCCGACCATGGCCGTTCAACAGAACAAAAAATCCCCTTCCAAGCGCGGCATGCACCGCTCGCACAACGCCCTGAATGTGCCCGGCATCGCGGTCGAGCCCACCACCGGCGAAATCCACCTGCGCCACCACATCAGCCCCAACGGTTTCTACCGCGGTCGCCAGGTGCTCAAGAACAAGGCCGAAGCCTGACCCTGTCAGGCCTTCAGCCACCGGGCCCGATGCCACGAAAGTGGTAGCACGGGCCTTTTTTTATGCACTGATCTTTCATGCCCAGGCCGTGCAGGCGGCCCTCGAACCTTGCCCATGATTACTTTGGCTGTGGATTGCATGGGGGGCGACCACGGCCCCCGCGTCACGCTGGCGGCCTGCCGCACCTTTCTGGAGGAGCACGCCGAGGCGCACCTGCTGCTGGTCGGGCTGCCGCACGCGCTGGAAGGCTTTGTCCATGAGCGTGCCACGCTGGTGCCTGCCTCCGAGGTGGTGACCATGGACGATGCGGTGGAAGTGGCCTTGCGGCGCAAGAAGGACTCGTCCATGCGCGTGGCCGTCCAGCAGGTCAAGGACGGCAAGGCGCAGGCAGCGGTGTCGGCCGGCAACACCGGCGCATTGATGGCGATTGCCCGCTATGTGCTCAAGACGCTGGACGGCATCGACCGGCCGGCCATTGCCGGGCAGATGCCCAACGGGCGCGGTGGCTCCACCACCATGCTGGACCTGGGCGCCAACGTGGACTGCAGCGCGCAGCACCTGCTGCAGTTCGCCATCATGGGCTCGGCGCTGGACACGGTGCTCAAGGGCAAGGACCAGCCCAGCGTCGGCCTGCTCAACATCGGCGAAGAAGCCATCAAGGGCAACGACACCATCAAGAGGGCCGGCGAGCTGCTGCGCCAGGCGGGCAATTCGGGCACGCTCAATTTCTACGGCAACGTCGAGGGCAACGACATCTACAAAGGCACCACCGACATCGTCGTGTGCGACGGCTTTGTGGGCAACGTGGCGCTCAAGGCCAGCGAAGGCCTGGCCACCATGGTGGGCGCCTTCCTGCGCCAGGAGTTCTCCCGCAATGCCTTCACCAAGGCGGCAGCGGTCATTGCCTCGCCGGTGCTGTCGGCCTTCAAGCGGCGCGTGGACCACCGCCGCTACAACGGTGCGGCGCTGCTCGGGCTGCGCGGGCTGGTGTTCAAAAGCCATGGCTCGGCAGACGAGGTGGCCTTCGGGCAGGCACTGAACCGCGCGTATGATGCAGCCCGCAACAACTTGCTGGACCGTGTCCGCAACCGCATTGCCAGCGCCGCCCGCTTTCTGGTGCCTGAAGAGGCCGCTGCTGCGGCTGGCAGCGGTGCGCCGCCAGCGTCCCTCTGATGACAAGCTATTCACGTATTACCGGCACCGGCAGCCACCTGCCGCCGCGCCGGCTCACCAATGCCGATCTGGTGGCCGATCTGGCGCAGCGGGGCATCGACACCTCGGACGAGTGGATCGTGGAGCGCACCGGCATCCAGGCGCGCCACTTTGCCGCGCCCGACGTGCAGTGCAGCGACATGGCGCTGGACGCTGCCCGCCATGCCCTGAAAGCGGCCGGGCTGGAAGCGCAGGACCTGGACCTGATCATCGTGGCCACTTCCACGCCGGACATGGTGTTTCCGTCCACCGCCGCCATCCTGCAGCACAAGCTGGGCGCGCACGGCTGCCCCGCGTTCGACGTGCAGGCGGTGTGCAGCGGTTTTGTCTATGCGCTGACCGTGGCCGATGCCATGGTGCGCGCCGGCAATGCCCGCCGCGCGCTGGTGGTGGGCTCGGAAATCTTCAGCCGCATCCTCGATTTCACCGACCGCTCCACCTGCGTGCTGTTTGGCGACGGCGCCGGCGCCGTGGTGCTGGAGGCCTCCAGCACCCCCGGCATCCTGGCCACCGACCTGCATGCCGATGGCAAGTACGCCGACATCCTGTGCGTGCCCGGCCATGTGGCCGGCGGCCAGGTCACTGGCAGCCCGCTGCTCAGGATGGACGGGCAGGCGGTGTTCAAGCTGGCCGTCGGCCTGCTGGAAAGCACCGCCCGCGCCACGCTGGACAAGGCGGGCCTGGCGGTGGCGGACGTGGACTGGCTGATTCCGCACCAGGCCAACATCCGCATCATGCAAAGCACCGCGCGCAAGCTGAAACTGCCGATGGAAAAAGTGGTGGTCACGGTCGACCAGCATGGCAACACCTCGGCCGCTTCGGTGCCTCTGGCGCTGGACTATGCGGTGCGCTCAGGCCAGATCAAACCCGATGACACCGTGCTGCTGCAAGGCGTGGGCGGTGGATTCACCTGGGGCTCGGTGCTCCTGAAAATGTAGCTGCCAGCGCTTGACCAGCAAGCGCTGGAGCCTGTTTTGATGCTTGTTTTTGGAGTGCCATGACTTCTTTTGCTTTTGTTTTTCCCGGCCAGGGTTCGCAGTCCGTCGGCATGCTGAACGGCTGGGCGGACCACCCTGCTGCTGCAGAAGCGGTGCAGGAAGCCTCGGACGCGCTGGGCGAAGACCTGAGGCGCCTGGTCCGCGAAGGTCCGCAGGAAGCGCTGTCGCTGACCACCAACACCCAGCCGGCGATGCTGGTGGCCGGGGTGGCCGCGTGGCGTGTCTGGCGTGCCGAGGGCGGCGCGCTGCCGGTGGCGGTGGCCGGCCATTCGCTGGGCGAGTATTCGGCCCTGGTGGCCGCTGGCGTGCTGACGCTGGCGCAGGCCGCGCCGCTGGTGCGCCTGCGGGCGGCCGCCATGCAGGAGGCCGTGCCGGTGGGCACCGGCGCCATGGCCGCCATCCTGGGGCTGGACGCGGCGCGTGTGGCAGAAGTGTGCCTGGAGGTGACGCAGGCCATGGGCGCTGCAAGCAGTGAAGTGGTCGAGGCGGTCAACTTCAACGACCCGGCACAGACCGTCATTGCCGGCAGCAAGGCCGCCGTGGACCAGGCCTGCGCGGCGCTCAAGGCGGCCGGCGCCAAGCGTGCGCTGATTCTGCCGGTGTCCGCACCGTTCCACTCCAGCCTGATGAAGCCCGCGGCCGAAAAGCTGCGCGCCGCCCTGGCCGACACGCCGCTGGCCGCGCCGCAGCTGGACGTGGTCAACAACATCGACGTGGCCGTGAAGCAGGATGCTGATGGCATCCGTGGTGCGCTTTACCGCCAGGCCTTTGGCCCGGTGCGCTGGGTCGAATGCGTCCAGGCGCTGAAGGCGCGCGGCGCCACGCACCTGGTCGAGTGCGGCCCCGGCAAGGTGCTGGCCGGTCTGGCCCGCCGCATCGACCCCGCCCTGGTGGGCGCGCCGCTGTACGACCTGAACACCCTCCAAGAAGTGAAAGAACTGCTGGCATGAACCAACCCTCTGCAAACGCGCCCGTGGCGCTGGTCACCGGCGCATCGCGTGGCATCGGCGCCGCCATTGCGCTGGAACTGGCCAAGCGTGGTTACCGTGTCATCGGCACCGCCACCAGCGACGATGGCGCCGCCCGCATCACGCAGGCGTTGTCTGCACATGCCGGCTGCCGTGGTGCCCTGCTGGACGTGAACGACACCGCCGGCGTGGACGCGCTGGTGGACGCCATCGTCAAGGCCGAGGGCGGCCTGCAGGTGCTGGTGAACAACGCCGGCATCACGCGCGACACGCTGGCCATGCGCAT
This sequence comes from Giesbergeria sp., assembly GCA_017998735.1. Taxonomy (GTDB): domain Bacteria; phylum Pseudomonadota; class Gammaproteobacteria; order Burkholderiales; family Burkholderiaceae_C; genus Simplicispira. The sequence continues at coordinate 7,613 of JAGOCN010000005.1, read as the reverse complement.
GAAGGACGGCGACTGGGACGCGGTGCTGGACACCAACCTCAGTGCGGTGTTCCGCGTCAGCCGCGCCGCCATCAAGCCCATGGTGAAGCAGCGCTTTGGCCGCATCATCAGCATCACCAGCGTGGTGGGGGCTTCGGGCAACCCGGGCCAAGCCAATTACGCTGCTGCCAAGGCCGGCGTGGCCGGCATGGCGCGCGCCCTGGCGCGCGAGCTGGGCAGCCGGGGCATCACGGTCAACTGCGTGGCGCCGGGCTTCATCGACACCGACATGACCGCCAAACTGCCCCAGGCCCAGCAGGACGCACTGCAGAGCCAGATTCCCCTGGGCCACCTGGGCAAGCCGGCCGACATTGCCCACGCCGTGGCGTTCCTGGCTTCGCCCGAAGCCGGCTATGTGACGGGCCAGGAGCTGCACGTCAACGGCGGCATGTACATGTAGCCGGTGGCTGCAACTGCCTTCGGACCGGTGCCTGTGCTAGGCCGTCCGTGCAAAAGCAGCCTTTCGTAAGCGGCTAGAATCGCCGATTCATTCACAACCTCTCCCGAGAAAAATCATGAGCGACATTGAAGCACGCGTCAAAAAAATCATTGCCGAACAACTGGGCGTTGAAGAGTCCCAGGTCACCAATGAAAAAGCCTTCGTCGCCGACCTCGGCGCCGATTCGCTCGATACCGTGGAACTGGTGATGGCCCTTGAAGACGAGTTCGGCATTGAAATTCCGGACGAAGACGCCGAGAAGATCACCACGGTGCAAAACGCCATCGACTACGCCACCACCCACCCCAAGGGCTGAACTGCGCGCCAGCGCAGCTGTCCGGAACCACCAGCACAAGGTTTTATTGCATGAGCCGTCGTCGCGTTGTCGTGACCGGTCTGGGTTGCATCTGTCCGGTGGGCAACACCGTGGCAGAGGCCTGGGCCAACATCCTCGCCGGCCAGTCCGGCATTGGTCTCATCACGAAGTTCGACACGTCGGATTTCTCCTGCAAGATTGCTGGCGAGGTCAAGGGTTTTGATCTCGGTGCATACATGAGTGCCAAAGATGCCCGCACCATGGACAGCTTCATCCACTTTGGCGTGGCTGCGGCTGCGCAGGCCATTGCCGACGCGGGCCTGCCCACCGGCGACGCCCTGGACGAAGAGCTGGCCACACGCATCGCCTGCGTCATTGGCTCGGGCATCGGCGGTCTGCCGCTGATTGAAAACACCCATACCGAATACACCAGCCGGGGCCCGCGCCGCATCACGCCGTTTTTCGTGCCGGCGTCCATCATCAACATGGTGGCAGGGCATGTGTCGATGCGTTTTGGCTTCAAGGGCCCGAACCTGGCCGTCGTCACTGCCTGCACCACCGGTCTGCACTGCATTGGCGAAGCCGGCCGCATGATCGAGTACGGCGACGCCGATGTGGTGGTGGCCGGCGGCACCGAAGCCACCATTTCGCCGTTGGGCGTGGGCGGCTTTGCCGCCATGCGCGCCCTGTCCACACGCAACGACGATCCCGCAGCGGCGTCCCGCCCCTGGGACCGCGACCGCGACGGTTTTGTGCTGGGCGAGGGCGCCGGCGTGATGGTGCTGGAAGAGTACGAACACGCCAAGGCCCGCGGCGCCAAAATCTACGCCGAACTGAGCGGCTATGGCAGAAGCGCCGACGCCGGCCACATGACCGCGCCCAGCATGGACGGCCCGCGCCGCGCCATGGTGAATGCGCTGCGCAATGCCGGCATGTCGGCCGACCAGGTCGACTACCTCAATGCCCACGGCACCTCGACACCGCTGGGCGACATCAACGAAACCCATGCCATCAAGGCAGCGCTGGGCGATCACGCCAGGCGCACCGTGGTCAGTTCCACCAAATCGATGACCGGCCACCTGCTGGGCGGCGCTGGCGGCATTGAAAGCATCTTCACCGTGCTGGCCCTGCACGACCAGAAGGCGCCGCCAACCATCAACCTGGACCACCAGGACCCGGAGTGCGATCTGGACTACTGCGCCAACACGGCACGCGACATGAAAATCGATGTGGCGCTGAAAAACAACTTCGGTTTTGGTGGCACCAACGGTTCGCTGGTTTTCAAGCGCATCTGACACGCACGCCAGCGCATTGCTGCCCTGGCCGGCCTGCAGTCTTTTGGCAGAAAACCTTGGTTTCTGCTATCAAAAAAGGAGCTGCTGGCGCAGGCTGCACATGTGCTGGAGGCACTTTTTTCCATAAATTCCGAGTTTGCAGCAGGGTCGTTGTCGGCCTGCTGCCTGGCCCAGCCCGGTCACCTGCTTTTCTGCCTGCAAGACACACCTTTTTTGTGCAAACCCCTGCCGTGCTGACTGACACCCGCTGCGCACCCTTTGTGCGTTACCCGATGGCGCGCAGCACCGTGCTCGGGGGGTGTCTGGCGGTGCTGGCCGCCCTGGGCGCGCTGCTGCTGGGAGCATGGGCCCTGAGCGACGCGGTGAAAACCCCTTTGCACTTGGGCTTGGCCATTGCTGTCTGGGCGCTGGGCGCGGCATGCGCCTGGCATTTCTGGGCGCGCTCGCCGGTGGGCGAACTGGTCTGGAGCGGCCAGTGCTGGACTGTGGAAAACCTGCGCGGTCTGCAGCAACCGGTTTCACAGCCGGTTTCGGCAGTGGAGGTGTGTCTGGATTTGCAGGCCGTTGTCTGGGTGCGGATGCACCGCCCCGGCCTTCGGCCGCTCTGGGCCTGGCTGGAGCGGCGCTCGGCAGCCGAGCGCTGGCCCGACCTGCGCCGTGCGGTATATTCGCGCCCCAAGCCCGGTGCTGCTGGTGCGCCGCATTCCGCCTGAAGAACCTCCGTACAGGCGTGAAGCCGCTTTTCCATGAACGCCCCCGTCCCCTCTCCAGCACCCCTGCCTTCCAACGACAGCGACCTGCAACTGGTCGAGCGCACCGTGGCCGGCGACCAGCGGGCCTATGAGCTGCTGGTCATCAAGTACCAGCGCCGCATCGAGCGCCTGATTGGCCGCATGGTGCGCGACACCGACCTGGTGCAGGACATTGCACAGGAAACCTTCATCCGCGCCTACCGCGCCCTGCACCAGTTTCGCGGCGAAGCGCAGTTCTACACCTGGCTGTACCGGATTGCCGTCAACACCGCCAAAAAAGCGCTGATGGACCTCAAGCGCAACCCGGTCATCTACGAAGGTGCCCTGCGCAGCAGCGACGACGAAGATGAAACTTCTTACTTCGGGCGTGAACCAACCAGCGAAGAAACCCCCGAGACCGTGCTGGCCGCCAAGGAAATTGCAGAAGCGGTGAATGCAGCCATGCAGGCACTGCCTGAAGATTTGCGGCAGGCCGTCACGCTCAGGGAAATCGAGGGATTGAGTTACGAGGAAATCGCCACTGCCATGGAGTGCCCCATCGGTACCGTGCGCTCGCGCATCTTCAGGGCGCGCGAAGCCATTTCTGCACGGGTCCGGCCTTTGCTGGAAAACCAGGCAGGAAAGCGGTGGTGAATTTTTCTTGTGGCATTTTTTCTGCGGTGTTCCCGCTGCCCCGAGGCGGTTGGAAAGCGTGCACAGGTGACACATGAACGAAGATTTGAAAAAAATGGAACGCGAACGAGAGCAGCTGTCTGCCCTGATGGACGGCCAGCTGCAGGGCGGCGAGTGGTTGCAGGCGCTGCACTCTGCAGAGCAGCCGGAAGGCCGTGCCACCTGGCTTGCCTACCATGTCGTGGGCGATGCCCTGCGTTCGACCGAGCTGGCAGCGCATGGCGCGTCCAGCAGTGCTTTTCTGGCGCGCTTTCAGCAGCGCCTGGCGCAAGAGCAGCCGTTGCCCGCGGCAACGCTGCAGGACGCCGCCTTGCAGCAGGTGGTTCCGGCCAAAGCCGACAGCGCCTTGCCGCAGTCGGCCAATGCCTCGGTGTTTCGCTGGAAGATGCTGGCCGGTCTGGCATCGCTGGCGGTGGTGGCCTCGGTGGGGTGGAATTCCTTTGACCGCCTGCAGCAGCAAGGCGCTTCAGGCCAGCAGCTGGCAGCTGCCGGAACCGGTGCCGCAAGGCCGGCACCCGCACAGGCGCCAGTGCAGCAGGCCGCAGCCGGTGCCGAGGCGTCTTCCTCCTCGGCCACCATGCTCCGCGACCCCCGGCTGGACGAGCTGCTGGCCGCGCACCGGCAGTTTGGCAGCACCACCGCGCTGCAGATGCCGGCCGGCTTTCTGCGCAACGCCACCTTCGAGGCGCCGGCGCGCTGAGCCTTCAGGCCGCTGGTTTTCCGGCAGACGGGCGAGGCGGCACGTCTGCCGTGATTGTGTGCATGCACCGCCTTTGCACTTCTGCAGCAATAAGCGCATCCAGGCAGCGGGCTTTTCCGTGCACCAAGCCTGTACTGCGCAATGGCATGCCTGCGCTCAAGCATCCTTGCCCTGCACGGCACGGCATCCTTTTGTGGAAAGCGTTGAAATTCGCTATCAAAAAAGGAGCTGCTGGCGCAGGCTGCACATACGCTGGAGGCACTTTTTGCCAAAAAACCCTAATCTGCACAGCTGCAAACCCGTGGCACAGGCTGTGCCGGCCCGGCACCGCACCGTTCGGCCCGCCTGAAGCCGCTCCAGGCATTCAGGCCGGCAACGCCACTGCATTCGCACCCTTTCAGCCGGGCACCACTGCGGACGGCACGGAACTTAAATACCGCCTTGCCTTTCTTATTTACCGTGTTCCAGGTGCATTTCTCCCGATTTCAGAAAGACTTTTGATGAAAAAACCCGATTGGAAATTGTTGTTGCAGTCCGGCGCCGTGGCAGGTGTGTTCGCTGCCACTGCCAGCATGGCACTGGTGCCTGTGACGGCAGCGCACGCCCAGGCGCCCCAGGCCGTGGCGCCTTCCGTGCGCGGCCTGCCCGATTTCACCGACCTGGTGGAGCAGGTGGGGCCGGCGGTGGTCAACATCCGCACCCTTGAAAAATCCGGTTCGCGGGGCGCAGCCAGCGGCATGGACCCGGACATGCTGGAATTTTTCAAACGCTTTGGCATTCCACTGCCCAACACGCCGCGCCAGCAGCAAAAGCCGCAGCAGCAGCCTGAGCAGGACCAGCCCCGGGGCGTGGGGTCGGGCTTCATCCTGAGCGCAGATGGCTTTGTGATGACCAATGCGCACGTGGTCGATGGCGCCGACGAAGTGCTGGTCACGCTGACCGACCAGCGCGAATTCAAGGCAAAAATCATTGGTGCCGACAAGCGCACCGACGTGGCGGTGCTGAAGATCGAGGCCACGGGCCTGCCCGCTGTGAAGATTGGCGACATCACGCGCCTCAAGGTGGGCGAATGGGTGGTGGCCATCGGTTCGCCTTTTGGCCTGGAGAACACCGTGACCGCCGGCATCGTCAGCGCCAAGCAGCGCGATACCGGCGACTACCTGCCCTTCATCCAGACCGATGTGGCCATCAACCCCGGCAACTCGGGCGGGCCGCTGCTCAACATGCGCGGTGAGGTGGTGGGCATCAACAGCCAGATCTATTCACGCTCGGGCGGTTTCATGGGCATTTCCTTTGCCATCCCGATCGACGAAGCCATCCGCGTGAGCGACCAGCTGCGCGCCACCGGCCGCGTGACGCGCGGGCGCATCGGCGTGCAGATCGGCCCGGTGGCCAAGGACGTGGCCGAATCCCTGGGCCTGAAAAAGCAGCAAGGCGCGCTGGTGACCGGCGTGGAAAACGGCTCGCCCGCAGAAAAGGCCGGCATCGAGGCGGGTGACGTGATCACGCGCTTTGAAGGCAAGGCCATCGACAAGGTGGCCGACCTGCCGCGCATGGTGGGCAACACCAAGCCGGGCACCAAGAGCACCATCACGGTGTTCCGCCGGGGCAGCAACCGCGACCTGACCGTCACCATTGCCGAAATCGAGCCTGAAACGCCAGTGGCCAAAAAGAGTGACGAGCAGGCCGACAAGCCGCAGGCGTCTGCCGCAGCGCGCCAGCTGGGTCTGGCAGTGGCCGAGCTGACCGATGCGCAGAAAAAAGAGCTCAAAGTCAAGGGCGGCGTGCGCATTGAGCAGGCCTCCGACGCGGCCGCCCGTGCCGGTCTGCGCGAGGGCGATGTGATCCTGGCGATTGCCAACACGGAAGTGGGCAGCGTCAAGGACTTTGAAGCCGCCGTTGCCAAGGCCGACCGCACCAAGCCGCTGAACGTGCTGTTTCGCCGGGGTGAATGGGCGCAGTACGCGCTGATCCGTCCAGCGCGCTGAAAATCAGTCCGGCTTGCGCCCAACGCCAGAGCAACTGCCAGGCGGGCAGCAGCGGTGCCGGCCACTGTCCGTGCGCGGCCCGGCCTGCACAGGGGTTGTTGATAAACTGCAGGGCTTTTGTGCAGCACACAAGCCCTGCAGGCGCCGCCTGCCAATGCAGCGGGCACGTGCCCGAATTCGCCACTGCGGTGTTATTGCCTACAATCGGGCTCCAACCATCGCAGTTGCCAAGGATTGTTGGTTCAGGGCGCGTCACCAGTCGACGCGCCCTTTTTTCTTGTATCTGCCTTGGCTGTTCAACCACTTTGACGCTTTTCCTTGATGAATCACATCAGAAACTTTTCCATCATTGCCCACATCGACCATGGCAAATCCACGCTGGCCGACCGCCTGATCCAGCGCTGCGGCGGGTTGGCCGACCGCCAGATGGAAGCCCAGGTGCTGGACTCGATGGACATCGAGAAAGAGCGCGGCATCACCATCAAGGCGCAAACAGCGGCGCTACAGTACAAGGCGCAGGACGGCCAGGTCTACAACCTGAACCTGATCGATACCCCTGGCCACGTCGACTTTTCCTACGAGGTGAGCCGCTCGCTGTCGGCCTGCGAAGGCGCGCTGCTGGTGGTCGATGCCTCCCAGGGCGTGGAAGCGCAGACCGTGGCCAACTGCTACACCGCGCTCGAGCAGGGCGTGGAAGTGCTGCCGGTGCTGAACAAGATGGACCTGCCCAACGCCGACCCGGACAACGCCCGGGCCGAAATCGAGGACGTGATCGGCATCGACGCCACCGACGCCATTCCCTGCTCGGCCAAGACCGGCATGGGCATTGACGAAATTCTGGAAGCCGTGGTGGCCAAGGTGCCACCGCCCAAGGGCAACCCCGACGCGCCGCTGCGCGCCATGATCATCGACAGCTGGTTTGACTCCTATGTGGGCGTGGTCATGCTGGTGCGCGTGGTCGATGGCCAGCTGAAGAAAAACGAACGCATCAAGATGATGGCCACCGGCGCTGCCTACGAAGCCGGTTCGCTGGGCGTGTTCACGCCCGCCACCGAGCCGCGCAACGCGCTGCGCGCCGGCGAGGTGGGTTTTGTGATTTGCGGCATCAAGGAGCTGCAGGCTGCCAAGGTGGGCGACACCATCACGCTGGAACGCAAGCTGCCCAACAACCTCGGCCCGGCCGCCCAGGCGCTGCCCGGCTTCAAGGAAATCCAGCCGCAGGTGTTTGCTGGCCTGTACCCGACCGAAGCCAGCGAATACGACCAGCTGCGCGACGCGCTGGAAAAGCTCAAGCTGAACGACGCTTCGCTGCACTACGAGCCCGAGGTGTCGCAGGCGCTGGGCTTTGGCTTTCGCTGCGGCTTTTTGGGCCTGCTGCACATGGAAATCGTGCAGGAGCGGCTGGAGCGCGA